>JBAXGN010000036.1 GCA_037139415.1 Verrucomicrobiota bacterium
GAATCCGGCGGATAAAGTCTATCCGAATGGGTTCACGGTGAATCCCCGGCTGTTGCTGCCATAAAAGCGGGAAACCTTTTGCAGAAATAAGCCAAAACCATGGCAGAAAAATTAGCTGGCAAAAAAATTGGAACCAAATTCTTTTGCAGAAAAATATACCGGCAGAAAAATGATGTGCAGGAGATAGGAGATGGAAGTCAGAAACTAGAATTGATTGCTTGGACATTGCCGTGAAACGTCCGGGTTCTGGGAATCTGTGGTGAATCCGGTATTTCCAAGGTTAACTGGCTTTCTTTCGTGTTTTTGGCATGGCCGTTTTTCGCGCTTGTTTTCGGCGGGGAGATCGGCTTACATGCAGCCCGACGCGCATAATGGGTTCACGGTGAATTCCCGGCTGTTGCTGCCGTAAAAGTGGGATCTTCAGCGTTTCCCGACCACGTACCGTTTGCAAAAATCGCGGACGGACCGGGTAAAGGTCCAGTCGTCGGTTTCCGGCACCGCCGTCGAGGGAGCGCCCACCCAGCTTTCAATGACAAACTGGTCCGGTGATCCGCCCACGAAGGCATAATCGTTGGCTTGGCGCATGATGCCAATGTACCAAGTGGCGTCATCGGCCAACTTCAAGCTGTTCATTTTGCCATAGTCGGCGGCCCAGTATATCAGGCTGAAGGGAATTTTTCTCTGGCGGCAGGCCAGTTCCAGTTTTTTTACCTCGGGCCAGTTGCCCTGATAAATCCGATTGCCAATGGTAAAATGATTCCAGTCCACATCCAGCCGGAAGAAATCCAGTCCGCGCACGTTCAATTCCTTGAGCCGTGATTGCAAGGCGTCAATCCAAGTGGTCAGATCGTTGAGTTGCAAAAACGGGTAGGGCTCAATATCGCCAATGAGCAGGTCGGGATAATTTTTGCGCACCAGCATGATGAACTGCGCGGTTTCCTCGACGGCATAGGCATCCGGCTTCTTGAGGTCTTTGCGGACACAACAAAGCGGCTCATCCATCGCCAAGGCATAGATGCGCCCGCCCAGCGACTGAAACCGATCCCAATACTTGCGCTCAATGTCAAAGGTCTTCTGGCCGGTGGGGCCCCACGGCTTTACCGCACCAACTTCCAACCCGAGCTTGAGCCCCCACTGGCCGATCATTGGCAGCCATGCCCGCAACTCGTCGTCCGTGAATTGACGGTTCAACTGATGATCGGCGTAGCCCAACACGTGAATGTTCGTGCGCGTTTCCTGCCATTGGTCGGGATGCGCAAACAGTTGCCGCAAACTCTTTCCGTCTGCTGCGCCAGGAGGCATCATCCAGACCTCCCGTTTCGGGACTGCCGCTTGGACTTGAAACAACGTGGCGCAGACATAAATGAGGCTGAAGAGTGACGCGATGCATTTCATGGGCTTGCTGTAGCGGAGTACTGTTATGGCGTCAACACTGGATTTGAAGGGCGAAAATATGCATAAAAAGATGAAAAAAGTGTTGTAATAAGATGCAAAATGATGTATTTCTTATTGAGTTATGAGAATTACAGTAGATATTGACGATTCTATTTTAACCGATTTGATGAAAATAACCGGTGATAATAAGAAGAGCCCAGCGGTGAGCCGGGCAGTCGAAGAATTTGTAAAAAGAAAGAAAGCCCGGGAATTTGGCCGGATGTTAAGAGAAGGGTATTTCGATTATAACACCACCAACGACGCCGTTGAGAAGTTGGATGCGTGACGGAACCATTGCGCACTTCGAATATGGTCATCGTAGATTCATCGGTTTGGATTGAAGCCGCCCGAAAACAAGGGGCGGTGGCGTGCAAAGTGGCGCTGGAAGCCCTACTGGAGGAATATGAGGCGACCTTGTGCAGCCCGGTAAAACTGGAAGTGCTGGGTGGCGCCCGCGCGGAAGACCGGCGCGGATTGGCCGCCGGCTTTGCGGTGATCCCTTACTTGCAAGTGGACGAAACCATCTGGGAACTGGCCGTTAAGAACGCATGGCGACTGCGAGATGCCGGTCTCACCGTGCCATGGAATGATGTGTTAATCGCCAGCTTGTCCATCCACCATATTTGCAGGGTATATGCGCTGGACAAACATTTCGAGCAAATGCAATCCGTGATTGGCGTATTACCATATCGGCCCGGATATGGCGGCAGTTATTCGGTGGATTGATTCCCCATTTACTTTGCGCCCAGCCACACACTGCCGCTCTGGTTGGTACCGAGGAAAGAGCCGACCCCTGCATTTTGTTTCTGCAATACCACCCCATTCATGGTGATCACCTTTCGGGTGGCTGGGTCGGTCATCGTGCCTTGGAATAAGCCCGAAGCGGTAATTGTCAGGCTCAGTTTATTCGAGCCGGTCACCTTGTTATTCACATCCAGCACAACCTGATTGGTAATACTTTGCGGCAAATTACCATCGGCCAGAACCGTTTCCCCGTTGGTCCAATTCAGCAGCCGCAGGCCGTTCGTGAAGGAATAAAGCGAACCCGACACTTCCAGGCCGTTGGTACACACAAAACCATTTGGATAAAATTTACCCGGCTGCGGCAGTTTGATCCACTTCACCACACCAGTTATGTCGGTGTCTGTCTGGTTGGTAAACTGCAGCCAGCCCAGGGCGACGCCTTTTCCAGAATACAGAGGGAGGTAGAAGGGCCAGTCTCCATGCTTGGAGAGAAAGGTGGTTTGAACCACCTTGCTGCCATCGCCCAAGGAACCGCTGAATGCAAGGTTGCCGAGCGCATCCACGCTGACCGTACCGAAGCTGTAACCACCAGGCTGGGTTTGGGAATCTTCACTCCCAAGCAGCATGACGGTGAACTTCCTGCCCGCTTGGGGTGCGGGGTTGGTTTTGGAATAGACGGCACGATTGGCCGTCAGTTCCGCTGTCCACGCGCCATCGCTGATGAATCCGGTGATAACGTCCGTACCCGCCAGACCTAATTGCAGATACACGGAAAGCGGACTCTGCCCCCGTCGGACGATGGTGGTTGAGAATACTCCGCCGACGGGAAATTGGCTGGCGATCGAATACGAGGTTCCAGCTTGTTGCAATTTCGCGCTGAAGCTACCTTGGTCGGTCAGCGTGGCGGTGAATAAGCCGACGTTCGTTGGCGTTACGCCGTTGGTATCAGCGAACAAGCCCGCGTAATTGCCTTTCATCGGGATAAACGGATTGGGCGTGAAGTTGGCCTTTAATACCAGGTTCGTTTGCATGGTGAATTTCAACGTGGCCCCATTGGTCAACACAAGATCCGCATTGTTCACCCAGTTGGAAAACACCCAGCCAACCGCGGGTTTGGCGGTAATGCTGTAGCCTTTGCCGAGTTGCAGACCCTCGCGGCTGTAGTCTGGCGTGGTGGTTCCAAACCCATTGGTCTGCACCACCAGCAGCCGGGTGGAACTCCAATCTAGAATCGGGACATTGCTTACCGTTCCGCTCAACAAGTCTGCCCATACGGCCGGTTTTTTACTGGTTCCCGCTTTGATCAGTTTCCGGATGATGCCGACGTGCGGCGCAAGGACCGCCGTGAGGGCGTTCGTGGTTTGGGTTCCATAACCGGGGATGGTTTCCCGTAAGGTCACGATGATATTTCGACAATCCGAGAAAGTTCCCGCAGGCACCTTGACGGTCCCGGCTTTGGTAATGGCGACCGTATAGGTGGCGGAATAGTTGGAAACGCCTGATTGGCTGACGCTCGTCTCCGTGATTTTCACTCCGCCTTGCTGGAGCAGGGTGTCATTCATGAGCAGGACCTTCGGGTTGAAAGACCGGCTGGTTGAACTGGAGACGGTTTGAACCAGGAAAATGCCATTGGTAGTGACTTCATGCACTTCGTAGTCGGCGGAGTGATGTCCAGTGCCTAAGTTGACTTGGAATTGGTTGGTGTTCCAGATGACAACGCCAGTGTTCAACTGTTTTGTCCACTCGTACAGGAACGATTTTTGATCGCCATTATTCAGCGGCCAGTACAAATCCGTCCATTGCCCGCATAATCCGGGCCAGCTAAACAGCATAGCTCCTATTAGCGTCAAGAATTGACGCGTCACTTTTGTAAGTTTCATCCGTTGTTTAATTGACTTGCAGTCATGGACTATTTCTTTTTCGGAACCCGTTTGAAAAACTCGTCCATCAGGGCCGGAACGAGTTGCTGCGCGGGCGGGTTGGTGCGGACGGTATCGGTTTGAGGCGCGGTGGTGGCGTTGGTGGTGGCGGGCTGACGACTGCCACCCAGCAAACCGCCAAATTTATTGATAAGATCCGCATTTTTATCGCCTAATTTATCGCCTAATAGTTTTTTCGCCTGGGCGGTGGCGACGGTGGTGGCAGTGGCGACCGCTAGTTTCTCAAGTGCTTTCTGCTTATCCATAGTGGGAGCACCCAAGGTGCCCTCGAGTTGGACGAATTGAGGCAGCAAGACATACGTGTCCGTCGGGTTGGCGGGTGCCAGGGATAAATTTTTAGCCAGGCCCCGTGCCAACCAGATATCCACCGGCTGGTTCAACGGAGAATTGGTCAGCACCTCGGCAATGGGGATGACCCCCCGTGATTCCACGATCAGCAGCGGGCTGTGCGCGACAAAGGATTGAATGTTAATTTTACTTTGGCCCAGGGTCAGGTTGGCGCTGATGTGATCCAGCGGCGTTCGCGTCAACGAGGGGGTGCGCAATACTGCGGCAAGCGTCTCCAACAAAGGCTTGATCCGCTTGGAACTCACCACCACGTTGGCGTTGGTAAAGTTGAGGAGAACCTGGCCCGTCAGATTTTTTTGCAGGCTTCGGCCGGTAACACCCGCGCCTTTGATGCGGACATCCGCGATTAAATCGCCCTTGGCAATGCTGCTGTTCTCGGGCGAGAAACTGTTGACGATCGGCTCGGCGGGGATGCCTTGGGCTTTCAAGGCCAACTCATATTCATAACCATCCACGCCGAGGTTGGCCCAGACTTTGGCGCTGACCGGCACGCCATTCAGCGACAACTGGCATGGATCGAGCTGAATCACACCGCGATTGAGACGCAGACCAGTGACTAGGTTGGAAATGGCAATCTCCCGCAGATAGATTCTGGCAATGCTGGTGTCAAAGGTAAAATTGGTGATGGCCAGCAGGGCGGCCACCTTGGGCGGTTCCTGGTTGGCTGGCGTAGCGGCGACCACTGGTTCCGGCGCAGATTCTGGCGTGGCACCGGCCGCCGCGTTTTGCTTGCCAAGCAAGTCGTAATACGAGGTGAAGTCTAATCCGTCCGAACGCAACTTCAGCGCCCCGGTGAGAGCATTCGTATCGGTAAGATTCACTGAGCCACTAAAATCAAGCTGATTGGCCGCCAATTTGGTGGGCGTCAAATTCAGCCGCACTTGGCGCAAGGTGAACACCTTACCGTCCATCGCGGCGTCCAGTTTGACTTTGGCTTCCAGCGGCTGGTTGGGGAGTGACTGTTTGGGATCTTTGACCACGAGTTTGGCGAGGCTCAGGTCACCCGCCACGGAGGCATTGCCCTTGGCATCGAAGCGGCTTTCAGTTTGCAGGCTGATGGATACGGTTTGCAGTTGTTTATCTCCCAAGGCAGCAGCCAGGAAGGGGCGCAACGCATTTTGATTCAGATCGGTTACCAGCAGGCTCGCGTCGCCAGTTTGTTTTTGCAGATCATAATGGCCTTTGATTTCAAACGCTCCGCCGGGGGTGTTTTGCTGGCGAAGGTTGCCGGCCAGCTTGCGGATTTCCGCCTGTGTATCTTTGAGTAAGAGATCGCAATCCATGGAAACCGCGTATTGGTCCAGCACGATCTGGCTCAGGGTGACGCTCAAATCTTCCACCGTCAATTTGCCGGTCACGCTGCGCTCCATGGGCGTCGGTTTGCCCGCTTGTGTCGGCAAAGGCTTCTGTACCACATGGCCGTCAAACCGGACTACTCCGGACTTCACCTGGACATTCGGCACCCCGGCCATTTTGACCAGCGGTTCGAGGAATGCCTGCACCTTGGCATCCAGGATCAAGTCTTGCGTCTTGCTGTCCATCTGCCCCGAACCATCCAGGGTCAAGGCTGTTTGATTCTGGTGCCGTGCGGCCAGGGAAAATTTAGACAGCTTAACCTTGCTGAGGTCATCCACATCGGTGAGCAGTTGCACCTCGAGGCTGGAAAGACTGAGGCGATTAGGACCACTTTTGACGGAAAAATTGTTTAGCCCGGCTTGGAGGTCCACATGGATTTGTTTGCCCATGCCGCGTGAGAGGACGTTTAATTTCATGCTGGCCAAGCCGACCGGATCAGAGCCGGCGGCAAACGCCTTCCAATCGGCCAGATTCAGATTATCCAGCGTCAGCGTGAACACTGACTCGTCGGCGCTGGTGCCGGTTTTACCCCAACCCACGGTCATGGGTTTGGTCAAGCTGCCGTGAATAAACTCCTTCTTGTTTTGCAGACCGGCCAAGTTAAACGAGCGCACCGTGGCGGTTTCGGCGACACGATCCACCGCCAAGTCATACGCAATGTTCACATCCAATTCCGGGGTGGACTGGCCCAATTGCGTCACGCTGAGGCGCGCGGCAGAAACCGCCCCTTGTATTTGGATGGATTTTCCACCATTGGCCAGTTCGACTTGGCCCGAGGAACTGATGGTGGTGGAATTGAAATCCACATTGAAGGCCTTGCCGACCAAGTTCAGCACTTGTTTATCAATGGCAGTGATGTCGCCGCGTAATTTACCTTCGAGTTTCGCGAGGTTCAAGGGGCCGGAAATGGCCAAGGTTCCCAATCCCTTACCGGATTGGGTAATTTGCACCGAGACGTTCTTAAGTTCGGTAGGGGTGAGATCACTAGCCAGGTTCACGGTCAGTCCGGATAGTTGCTGAAAAGTGCCCAGCGCCTGGCTGACAGCCAATTGGGTGCCACCTTTCAGGGTAGCCGGCATCAACTGGTTATCGAGAGCCACTTGGAATTGGCCGGACAACTTGGCCTGTAACGTGTTATTGGTCGTGCCTTGTTTTTGCTCGAATTGAAGGTCGGCCGCCAGATTGACCATCCCTGATTTGCCGTTACCCAAGTTCTCCAACCCAAGGTTAATCCCGTTGACCTCCGCCGTCATCTGGCCACCAGCCTTGTCGGCCTTGGTGTAACGCACTTTGGCATTGCTCAAGGCAAACTTCTTGAGATCAAGCTGAAGGGGTTTCGCCGGTTTGGCTTCGGCTTTGGGTTGGCTGGGCTCCGCCTTTTTGGCGGCGAGCTTTTCCAGTATGGGGTCCAGATTCCTTTTCCCAGTGGCGTCCTCGGTAACCACGATTACGGGAGTACTGATGGCGACTTCATCCACGTTGATATGGCCGCCGATGATATCCATCAGATGATAACGAAGCGCGATGGATGCCACCGTCAAAATCGGTTCCCCCGCGCCGGCCTGCACTTTCAATCCGGAAAGGGAGACGGAGGAAAACGGGCTGATGCTGGCGGATTCGACCGTTACGGTCGCGTTGATTTCCCGCCCGACTCTGGGCAAAACGATTGACTGGAAAAACCAGGCACTCGTGGCGATGAAATAGACTGTGACAAGCAGGGCGACCACCACGCCGGTGGCGATGCCCAACATTTTCAACCAGCTCCGTTTTTTCGGAGCGGTAACGGATTCATTAGTACTCATAAAACATTATTTTGCTGACGGATTGCCACAGGGCGCAGGATTGCCAAGGTTCGGCTGACGATTTGATCCACTGGGCACAACCGGCCAATGCCGTCGTAGCCGCAACTGAGAAGCCCTTCCTCCGGTCCGATGAATTCCACGCCACGAGACTTGAGGGTCTGCACGTTTTTCTGGGTGGCTGGATGCAGCCACATTTTACCATTCATGGCCGGAGCGATCAAAATGCGCGCTTGAGGGTTCAGCGCCAGGGCGATGCAGGTCAGCGCGTTATCGGCCAGGCCCAGAGCCATTTTGGCAATGACATTCGCCGTGGCGGGTGCCACCAGTAACAGACTTGCCGCGTCTGCCAAATGGATATGCGTGGGTTTCCAGCCTTCCGCCTCATCATACAGGCTGGTCACTACTGGTTGCCGGGAAAGGGTCTTGAACGGGAGCGGCGTGATGAATTGCTGCGCGTCCGCAGTCATGACCACATGGACTTCGCAGCCCTGCTTGGTGAGCTGGCTGGTCAAATCCACCGCTTTATGCGCGGCAATAGAGCCGGTGACGCCAAGGATAACAACTGGCGGTTTCACGGTCCCCGATTTCGATTTCGGTAACTTCATAGTTTGCTTCATTTGCCGTAACCCGACGGCAATCCATGAGTATCACCGAATTTTCTGATCTGGCAATTCTTGTTTTACGCCTTCGTCCGGTGGCATTTTGTCCGGCACGGCTCCGGTGCGGACCAATTGCCGGATCAACGCCTGTTGCAAGTCCCGGAGTTTGCCTTGGTAACGGGGATCCGCCGCGAGGTTGAAACGTTCTTCGGGGTCGTTCTTCAAATGATAAAGCTCGGGCAAGTGCTGGTCGGGACGGCCATCCCCGGTGGGATAATGGATATACTTCCAGTCATCGGTGCGCACGCCCCGCACATTGGGGGTGTAGGGGAATTGCTTTTCATAGTTGTACTCGTAAAGAAACTCGGTGCGCCATGGTGCGGATTTACCTTGGGCGAGTTTCACAAAGGATTGCCCGTGGATGTTGGGCAGCGGCGCGACGTCGCACAGATCCAGCACGCTGGGGGCAATATCTTCAGTGAGGACCATTTTCTCCACGGATCGTGGCGTTTTAAACGCGGGCGGATACCGGATCAGCAAGGGAATGCGGATGCTGGGTTCGTGCATCGTGCGCTTGTCCACCATCCCGTGCTCGCCATTGAGCAAACCGTTGTCGCCCATCAGGATGATGATGGTGTTGTCGAGCTGCCCCATTTCCTTGAGTGCCTGCCACAGCCGCCCCACGCTATCGTCCACGGACAGGATGGTTCCCCAATACGCGCGCGTCATGGCGGCAAAATCCTTGACCGCTGCCGGGCTGCGATCCGGGAACTTTTTGCGCCAGTCGAAGAGCGGACCGTAAATGCCGTGCCAGGTGTCCAAGCGCTGCTTGACCCAGTCAGGTTTGCCATCCAGTTGGAATGCGGTATCCGGATATTCGATATTCACATGGTCAAACGTGTTAGAATACTTGGATTCAGGCAGGTAAAAACTATGCGGCGCCTTGTGGCCGAGGATAAGCATAAACGGTTTCTGGTGGGGTTGCTTGAGAAAGTCCAAGGCGAAGTCGGTCACGACGTGGGTGTAGTATCCTTTCATGACTTCCCGCTTGCCGTTGCCGTTGAATTCAGTGTCGTAATATTTACCCTGGCCCTTGTGACTGATCCAATAATCGAAGCCGGGCCGGGGATTGTCGTTGTCCTCGCCCATGTGCCATTTGCCAATATAGGCGGTTTCCCAGCCGTTATCATGCAAGCGGCGCGGAAAGCTGGGCAGGGTTTCCGGAAATTCCGTAAAATTATTAACCACTCCGTGCGTGTGCGCGTACACCCCGCTCAAGATGGAGGCCCGGCTGGGCGAACACAGGGACGTGGTGCAAAAAGTATTGCGGAAACGCACGCCTTCAAACCCGATTCGATCAATATTGGGCGTTTTGAGGTAGGGATGGCCCAAGCAGCTTAAGGCATCCCAACGCAGGTCGTCGCACAAAATGAAAAGGACATTGGGTTTATTGACGGGCTTGGCGGCAATCGTCGTCCAGCCGCTCATAAGCATCAAGTTCAACCAGGCAATTCCAAAACAGAACACTGTACGGTATCTCATCAACATGGCCACATCTTAGAATCCTCCATCCACTTAGACAAGCCCGCGATGCAGAACCAAGATTATGGATTCGGCAGCACCGCGATGACGGTGGTCCCGTTTTCCCCGGTTTCGATCTCCAACCGCCCGCCCAAATGCCGCAGCCGTTCCCGCATGCCCGAGATGCCCACGCCGCGATAGGCCGCCATCATTTTATCGTCCCCCCCAAGGGCCATCGGCATCCCGTGTCCCTGATCCTGCACTTCCAGCCGAATTTCCGTTTTGTTCCGTACCAATTTGACCATGGCGGATTTGCTTTCGGCATGGCGATGAATGTTGAGCAGGGCCTCCTGTAAAATGCGGAAAAAGGTCAGCTCATATTCGCGCGGTAGCCGTAACCGGTTGGGGGGCAAATCCAACACCATTTTGAGGTTGCTGCGCCGGCCAAACTCCTCAGCCATATCGCGAATGGCTCCCACCAGCCCGAAATGCTCCAGTTGCGGCGGATGCAGCAAAAAGGACAAGGTGCGCACCTCGTCAATGCTTTGCTTGGTCAGCAGCATGCTTTCGTCGAGCATCTTGCCGCCCTCCGGGTCCAGTGCCGCCACCCGGTGCTTGAGGGAACTCAGGATTAACAGCAGGCCCACCAACCCCTGGGCGGTGGCATCATGCAGCTCGCGTGCAATGCGGCGGCGCTCCTGGTCCTGCGACAGCAATAATTGCTGCGTCAACTCGCGCGACGCAGCTTCCGCCTGTTTTTGTCTGGTGATGTCATTGAAGATCACCATCAACTGGCCGGTGATAATGGTGGTCATGCCCATTACTTGTCGGGTGGAACCATCTTTGCATTGGATCGCCACCTCCATCGTCGGCATGGGCGTGCCATGCTGTCGAGCTTGCTGGACGGACGTCTCCCATGGCCCAACGATGGATTGACGATACTTGGGATCGGGGTAGGCAAACTGATACCATTGTTCGATGCGCTGGATTTCCTCGTGCCGATATCCGAACCAATGCTCAAACGTGTGGTTGATATAGGTGATCTTCCCTTCAAAATCCGTCAGGGCAATGGCTACCGGCGAGTGGTTCAGCAGCGCTTGCAGCTTTTCCTCGCTCTGCTGCAACGCGGCTTCGGAGCGTTTGCGTTCAGTGATGTCCCGGGAGATGCCCACCACTCCGATCACCCGGCCTTGCGCGTCCTGGCAAATATTTTTGATCGTAAGCAGGCTGGAAGTCTTACTGGGAAAAACGTACTCTTTTTCATATACTTTCATTTTTCCGGAACACAGGACGTTCTGATCCTCCGCCTGGAGTTGCCGGGCAAATTCAGGGGCAAAGAACGCAAAGTCATCCTGGCCGATGAGTTCCGTCACGGGTTTTCCCACCGCTTGGGCCACGGCGGAATTCAGGAAGACGTAGCGTCCTTGCAGGTCTTTCACATAGATAAAATCCGGGATGCTTTCGATGACGGTGGTTAAAAGCCGGTGCTTGGCCTGTAACGTTTCGAGCGTTGACGAAACGGGTTCGTCTGCTGGTGGCGCTACGCGTAATGGGGGCAAGGTCGCTTGCTTCGGCAACTTGGGGTCCGAAGTGGTGATTCGTTTTTTGCGGGCAGACGTTGTTTTTACTTTGGCCATGGCATAGGTCGCATTGTTAGACACTCACGGCACATGTTAAAGCGTTTCCGGTTGATACTTTAGCCGTCCAACTGCGTGCGGCGGCGGTACGGCAGCTTCCACGGGGTGCGGTATTTCGCGCCCACGTACTGATCCGCCACCGGATCGCCGACGACTTCTTCCTTGACCGGGTCCCACGTGATTTTGTGACCGCTGCGGTACGCCACGTTGCCGAGGTGGGCGATGCCCGTCAGTTGGTGGGCCAGCGCCACGTCCATCACCGGCGTCTTGCGGGTGCCCATGCAATCCAGGAAATTCCGCACGTGCGCGGCGCGCGGGTCGCCGCTGCTCTTGTTCTTTTGCGGGTCGAGGCTGGCCTGCTTCTTCTCGATCAGCAGCTCCCAGCCGTCGCTGTTCAGCACCACCGTGCCCTCCGTGCCGCTCCAGGAGACGCCCCAGGGCCGGCCGTTGATGCCCACGCCCTGGCCGCGCTTGTGCTCCCAGGAGAGCAGGTAATCCGGGAACTCATACAGCGCCACCTGCGAATCCGGCGTTTCCGTGTCGTCGTCAAAAATGTATTTGCCGCCGCTGGAGCAGACCGTCTTGGGCCATTCCTGCTTGAGGCCCATGAACAGCATGTTGATCAGGTGCACGCCCCAATCCGTCATCAGGCCGCCGGCGTAATCCCAGTACCAGCGGAAGTTATAGTGGAAGCGGGTCGGATGGAACGGGCGCTTGGGCGCCGGCCCCAGCCACATATCGTAATCCGCGCCGGCCGGGGGAACGCCCTCCGGCGGTTTCCCCAGGTTGGAATGCTTGTCCAGCCAGGCCCAGCCGCGCGCCATCGTGATCTTGCCCAGCTTGCCGGACTTCACGAACTCCCCGGCCTCCAGGATGTGCTTGCAACTGCGCCACTGCGAGCCCATCTGCACCACGCGCTGGTGCTTCCGCGCGGCCTCGACCATGGCGCGGCCCTCGTCAATGGACAGCGCTAGCGGTTTTTCCACATAGACATCCTTGCCCGCCTGGCAGGCCATGACGGCGCACAGCGCGTGCCAATGATCCGGCGTGGCGATCAGCACCGCGTCCACATCCTTGCGGTCCAGCACGCGGCGGAAGTCCTTCACCGTCTCCGGCGGCTTGCGGTCCTTTTTCTTGCAGACCTCCAAGCCCTTGGCGAGCATCGCGTCATCAATGTCGCAGATCACCGGGCAATCCACATCCGCGTTGCCGAACAGGCAGGCCAGGTCCCCGCAGCCCATGGAGCCCGAGCCAATCAGCGCCACCCGGATCTTGCTGTTGGGGCCGGCCTCGGCGGCCCGGGCCGGGTTCAGCCAGGGACCAGCCAGCAGCGGGAGGGCTCCCACAGCGAGCGTGGACCGTTGCAGAAAAGTGCGGCGCGGCAAGTTTTTCATGGTGTTTTCAATCAAAGAAAACGTTGATTACAGTGATTACAGTGCCCCTTACTCCTTCCATTCTGGAAAGCGGTCGCGGATGTTTTGCATGACCCGATGCTCTTCCTCCGGTCGTTGACGGCGGCGCGGGATGGAGCGGCGGACGGCGTCCAGCAGTTCAAGCCAGTCTTCCAGTGGCGGGTTGGGCACCGCCTCCCAGCAATCGTAACGTTTGCCGCGCCGGTAAAAAATCCATTCGCCGCCCACATGCTGGGCGTACACCTGAAGTTTACCGCCTTCTTCCGTTTCCCGTTTCCAACTGATTTCAGCCTTTGGCATACAATTCTTTATTTCACTCGGGCAAGTCCACGCAGGCCACGGCCATTACCGCAATGCCTTCACCGCGCCCGACAAAGCCCATGTGTTCATTGGTGGTGGCTTTAATGCCCACTTTGGCTGGCTTCAGCCCCAAGGCCGCGCCGATGTTGTCCTTCATCGCGGCGGCGTGCGGCATGATTTTCGGCTCCTGCGCGACAATCGCCGCATCCACATTCACGATGCGCCCGCCGCGCAATGCCACCTGGTGTGCCGCCTCCTCGAGAAAGATACGGCTCGGCGCGCCACACCACCGGGGGTCCGTGTTGGGGAAAAACTGGCCGATGTCCGCCTCACCGATCGCCCCAAGGACGGCGTCGCAGATGGCGTGCATCACCACATCGGCATCCGAATGGCCAGCCAATCCCCGACTGTGCGGAATCGCCACGCCGCCGAGGATACACTTTCGATCCGCCACGAGCGGATGAACATCATAACCCATGCCTACATGAATCATAACGGGAGTTAAACAGATCACCGCGCGCAACGGAAGCACCAAAACCGGAAAACTGCGCCGCCCGGCGCCGGGCACCTCGCCGCGTCAACCATGGGCTTCATTGACGCAATCCATCCTCCCGGACGGGATGAAAGAAGTACCTATACGGAGTAGTCATGCGGGGAGATTATGCCAGCCATTCACGATGTCCAACGCGATTTCTAGTTCTCACGCGCCAGCCTCGATTGCCCGGTTGACCTCCGCCCGTTTTTTCCCTACCCTCCGCCCATGCCGATCAGTTGGAATGAAGTTCGCAATAACGCCATTGGTTTTGCCAGGGAATGGTCTGGCGCAACCCGCGAGGAAGCCGAAGCCAAATCCTTTTGGGATGCTTTCTTTCAGGTCTTCGGGCTGAAACGCCGCACCGTTGCCAGCTTCGAGGAACCCGTCAGGAACATCCGGGGCCAATACAGTTTCATTGACCTCTTCTGGCGCGGCGTGCTCGTGGTCGAGCACAAATCCCGCGGCAAAAGCCTCGCCAAAGCCGAAACCCAGGCCTTTGAATACATCCAGGACCTCATCCGCGAGGGCCGCCACGATGAAGTGCCGCGTTACATCATCGTCTCCGACTTCGCCCGGATCGTCCTGCACGATCTGGAGCCGGAAACGGAGGAAGGCCTCCCCCTCTTCAACCAGAAACGTATCCGCACCATCGAATGCCCCTTGGCGGAGCTGCACAAAAACGTCCGCGAATTCGCCTTCATCAAAGGCGAGAAATCCGTCCGGCTCAATCCCGAGGACCCCGCCAATGAAAAAGCGTACCTCACCATGGCCGGTTTGCATGACGCGCTGCATCACGGCGGGTTTACCGGCCATGAACTTGAAGTCTTCCTCGTCCGCATCCTCTTTTGCCTCTTTGCCGAGGATACCGGCATCTTTGATGAACCCAGCATGTTCCAGAACTACCTGGAACGCCACACCCGCGAGGATGGCTCCGACCTCGGCGCCCAGTTGAACCGCCTCTTTGAAGTCCTGAACTCCGCCGAAGACAAACGCCAGCGCACCCTGGATGAAGACCTGGCCGCCTTCCCCTACGTCAACGGCGCGCTCTTCAACGAACGCCTGGGCTTTGCCGATTTCAACCGCGACATGCGCAACGCCCTCCTGGCCTGCTGCCGTTTCCACTGGGCGCGCATCTCCCCCGCCGTCTTTGGCTCCCTCTTCCAGGGCATCATGGACCCCGCCGCGCGCCGCCAATCCGGCGGCCACTACACCAGCGAGCGCGACATCATGAAAGTCATCCGCTCCCTGTTCCTGGATGCCCTGCAAGCCGAACTCGCCGCCATCAAGGCCGACCGTTCCAGCCGCAAAACCGCCCGTTTGGAAGAATTTCACCAGAAACTGCGCCAACTCCGTTTCCTGGACCCGGCCTGCGGCTGCGGTAATTTCCTCGTCCTCACCTATCGCGAACTCCGCCGCCTGGAACTCGCCGTCCTGCGCGAACTCCACGGCAACGCCATCGAGCAACAACAAGTCTTGAACGTCCGCGATCTCTGCCTCGTGGACGTGGATCAATGCTACGGCATCGAAATCTCCGAATGGCCCGTGCGCATTGCCGAAGTGGCCCTGTGGCTGATGGACCATCAGATGAACGTGGAAGTCGCCGAAGCCTTTGGCCAAACCGTCCGCCGCCTCCCCCTGAAAGCCTCCCCGCATATCCGCCAAGCCAACGCCCTGCGGCTCGATTGGAAAACCCTCCTCCCGCCGAAACAATGCAGTTATGTGCTGGGGAACCCGCCGTTTGTGGGGAAACATTATCAAACGCGCCAACAAAAGATTGATTTGAATGGAGTGCTTTCCAATTTTCGTAACGTTGGCGATGTGGATTACGTTGTTGCTTGGTTTAAACTAGCTGCTGAATATATCTATGACACAAACATAAAAGTTGGCTTCGTGTCCACAAACTCTATTACCCAAGGGGAACAGGTTTCCCTGGTATGGGGTGAGTTATTAAATCGATATAGTCTGACGATTCATTTCGCCCACCGCACCTTTGCCTGGATGAGTGAATCAAAAGGTAAAGCCCATGTGCATGTGGTAATAATTGGATTCGGCGTCTTGGGTGGCGGCCCCAAGTTTCTCTATGATTATGACGCTGATCCGGAACATCCAGTCCGCACAGAGGTGAGTTATATCAGCCCTTATCTTACTCCAGGCCCGGACGCGCTGGTCACGAAACGGCAAACGCCATTGGGAGATGTACCAGAGATGCGATGTGGCAACAAGCCTTCGGATGGTGGCCACTTAATCCTAACCGATGAGGAAAAAGATCAGTTTTTGGCCGAGGAACCTGGAGCGAAAAAATACTTGCGCCGCTATACTGGTTCAGAGGAATTTATTAATGGAAATATGCGGTGGTGTCTTTGGCTGGTTGATGCTGATCCGAGTGAATTGCGTGCATTGCCTCGAGTTTTGGAACGTGTGCAAAAGGTAAAAGAATTCCGGAAAGCAAGCACGGCAGCGCCAACGCGCGCTTCAGCACAACAAGCATCGGTGTTTTTTTATATTTCACAACCTGACAGTCACTATATAGCTATCCCGGAAGTGTCTTCCGAGCGAAGAACCTATATTCCCATCGGCTTTTTACCTCCAGAAATCATTGCCAGTAACAAAATTTATATTATTCCATCTCCCAGCCACTTCATTTTCGGCATGTTATCAAGCAGAATGCACATGGCATGGACTAAACAGGTTTGTGGCAGACTAGAATCCCGTTTCCAATATTCAGGCTCCATTGTTTACAACAACTATCCCTGGCCGCAGAAATCGACTGAGAAACAAAAGGCGACAGTTGAAGCCGCCGCGCAGAAGGTTTTAGACGTCCGCATTAAATATTTACCGCCTAAAGGCAACTGTACGCTCGCCGACCTGTACGATCCGTTGGCGATGCCGCCGGATTTGGTGAAAGCGCATGCGGGGTTGGATAAGGCGGTGGATGTGTGTTACCGGCCCCAGCCGTTCGAGAACGACCGGCAACGGGTGGAATATCTCTTCGCCCTGTACGAGCAACTCACCGCCCCCCTGGCCGCCGCCATGGCCGCCAAACCCCGTAGGAGCCGACGTTAGACGGCTGTAACTTCAACATACCCGTAGCAATGAACGCGGCTGCTACCGTCCCACGCCTCCCGGCTATATATATTAGGCCGTTTCCCCCAAGAGCCTTTACTTTAACGCCCGCCACTAAAGCTGGGAATCCTCATTTTTGATGTTTTTGGCGGTTTTTTTGCATAAGTGCCTTATTTTCAGGATGTAACCTACATGGTTTTGGGAGAAAAGTAGGTTCAACCGGCCCAAAACCATCAAAAAACGTCGAAAATCCATGTGGTTTTTCTCCAATCCGCCCTGGGTTTGGATGAATCCGCCCTAGGATTAGGCCAATCCGCGCTAGGATTGGCTCAATCCGACCTAGGATCGGCTCAAACCCACCTAGGATTAGCTCAAACCCACCTAGGATTTGACTGGAACCACATGGGTTGTTGCCAAAGCTACTGACCCTTGAATTCGATTCACGTTGCCCTATGCACTGGCCGCGTAAATCGCCGCCATCCCCGCCGGTCCGCCTGAACCGAAGGGCGACAAGGGTGATCCCGGCGAGGTCACTTCCGCCCGATTGGCGAAGACCATGAGTAACCTCAGCGCGGCGCTCCTTGCCAACCGTAGCGCGAACAGCAACGGGATTTTCACGATGGACTGGACCTTGAGCGATCCCCCAACGGCCTGGGAGATGGGCACGCTGTTTAACACGATCAATGGCTTGATCTTGGCCTTGCGGCGGTTGGCGTGACGGAGCATATCCCGCCCGGCGCTGGCGGTTGACACATTGGTGAAATCACGGTCTTCGCCTGGCGGCACTTCCGCAAGCGCCCATAAGCGCCAACCCGCCCTTGCCCGGGCGTGGGTATATTATCTAAATTTATGATAACTGGAGACCCATAAAAAATCGCGAAAAGACATTTGACACTTTGCCTTATGTGATGTTTAGTAGCGAAGATAATTCGGGTTAGTAGCTTGCGAAAAACAACCTAGGGCATCCGACCGGATGCAGACTGATAGAGGAATGTGTGAAGAAGATGGTGCCATACGCGGTAAGCAACGTCAGGCATTTTGCCGTATTCTCGGCAAGGCGTCATTCCGTTATTTCAGCCCACTCAATCCATCCATCGTATTTATGAATACAAAAAACAGACTTTTCCCAATTCTTCTGTGGGTTGCCGGCCTTTGCTTATGCGGCACCCTCGCTACCCAGGCGGATTCCATCCGCACCCAAACCATCGCGTTGCAGAAAGGATGGAATGCGGTGTATCTGCAAGTGCAACCCACGAACGTAGCCCCGGCCCAGGTGTTCGGGGCGCTGCCGGTTTCCATTGTGGCGGCCTATTTCAACACGGGCAGCTCGGTCAAGTTCCTCAGCTCCCCAACCAATACCGCGTGGAAGAAGGAGGGGTGGGGAGTCTGGTATGCGCCCACGCGGAAGGATGCATTTCTATCCAGCCTATTTTCCATCAACGGTAATCGCGCCTATTTGATTTACGCGAACCAGGCGTGCATCTGGACGGTAACGGGTAATGTTCTATTTGAACCAATGACTTGGCGGAGCGATTCATACAACCTGACAGGGTTCACCTTGGATGCCACCTCACCGCCGACGTATCAAAAGTTTTTCAGCGGTTCAAAGGCCCACCAGCCCTTGAAGATATTCCGATTGCTCAATGACCGTTGGGTTCAAGCGGACCCGATCTTCACCCCGATGAAAGACGGAGAAGCATTTTGGGTGTATTGCACGGGCGGTTCACAGTATCAGGGGCCGTTGGGAATCCAGGTGCTCATGAATGGCGCGTTGGACTTTGGCCTTTCCACCTCAAAATTGGACCTTACCCTGCTCAATGACAGTCCCACGCCATTGGGAATTTCAGTGATCAACAATGGCAATTCCCCTCTGCCGCTGGCGTATGTTTTACAGAAAGTGATGACGGGAAGCATTGTGCAGATGAACATTGATCTACCGCCACAGTTTGATATGCCAACCCAAGACCCATACTCCAGTACCGCTCTCCGGCTAACCCTTAAGCGGGAAAACATGACGGTGGCGCGCCAGGTGAGCCTGCTCAAAGTGGTATCAGACTATGGAACGGTCTTTTGGCTGCCAGTGGCCGGGAGCCGCCCGGATCTGCCGGCGACACCCTAACTCTTTTCATCCATGAACAAACCGGTTTCAACCCTTAACTGAAATAAACATGCAAACCAGATTTCTGTTTCAACAATTTCGACGGCTGCTTGGTATCACTCCGCTATGGTTAGCCATGCTGTTGCCCGCAGCAGCTCCCTCCACCGGCCTCTGGGTGGGCGATGTGACGGTTAATCAAGTAAACGAAGTATCCATCCCCATTAACGCCGCGAACATTCCCATCGCTCCCAACCCAACCACGACCACCCCGACCAAGTCACCGGCCTATTTGCGCCTGATACTGCATGTGAATGGCGCCGGGCAGGTGCGTCTGTTAAAAAGCGTGGCCATTGTGGATACGACCCAAGTCACCCGCACGAACATTGGATCAGTCACCTTGACGAATATTCCCGATTACTCCGGCAGCGGCTCGCAATCGGAAAGTAATATTGTGCTGTTGACCGACCCAACCTTATTCGTAAATTATCCAGGAATTGCCAAACGGTTGGCCACGGCCAGTTATGATTTCAGTGATTTATCAGCGGTAAATGCTGTGCGTGCCATCACCCCAAAAGCGGTTGCCGCCGGAACTGCTGCTTCCACGGCGGCGCTCGGCACAGGCACATCGGATAGTGCAGCGACGATTCAAAACGCAGTCTTCAACGCGGCGCTGGCAGCAGCACTGGCTGCGCCTTCGACTTCCGCAGTGGATATGGTTTCCATGACCAACGTGGTGAACTCCATTGTGGCGGCCACGGTGGATCAATTAAATCGCGTACGAGCCAAACCGACAACCACATCAGCGGATCAGGCAAAAGTCCGCAAGGCTGCGAGTGATACGGCGCTCCTGTCGGTCTCCAGCCAAGTACGCACAATTGGTGCCATCCCTGCGAATCAGGTGCCGCTTAGTGGAAGTTTAAGCGCGGGAAACACGGTAAGGGGTTCCTTCGTGATCGGCGACGATCACCCGACTAACCCCTTCCGCCACAAATTTCATCCTGACCACCAGTATGGCTATGAAATCACCCGTAATATCATATTGACGGTAAATCCGCCACCAACGGGTGGTTCGACTGAGTCAGGAGGCTATGGAGTGGACCGCTTGAGTGGGACTTATCAGGAGGAAATATTCGGACTGCACAAGCCATTGGGCACCAGTCAGAACATCGGTTTGCGCACCGCTGGAACCTTTACGTTGAATCGAATTAGTTATAAAGCGGATCTGAACCAGTAGAATTTAAAACCATTAACCTAATTTTACCATGAAAAAAGTTATTTTGAGCGGTGGAAGGCTGTTGGGTCGCCTGGCCATGTTGATCCTTCTGGTAGTTGGTGCGGCTTGGGAGACAAGCGGTGCCACGTCATTTATCGAGGGGTATAGTGGGTTCAAGCCAGCGGATACTGGTGTGGACACCGATGGCAATACCTATGTGGTCGGGACTCAGAACGGCATCGGCACCATGAAAAAATATGATTCGAGCGGCGCTTTGATTTTTAGCCGTCCGTTAACGAATGCAGTTGGTGCAATCACGCCCAAAAGGATGAAAGTCGCTCCCGGTGGCAAGATTTATATCATGACGCAGGACAGCGTTTATAATGCCAACTACGAAAGTTCTTTGTTAGGTGGTAAATTTACCCCAACCGGTAGTGTTGCGCTAAATGGCATCACCTACTTTCCTGAGATGGTGAATAACCAATTGGTTGGGACGGTTTACATGTGTGGCATGATCGGCGGGCGGTCAATTGTCATCAAAGCCGCCGCAGACTTAAGCGCTGAGACAACGCGCACAACGTATGGTGGCATCAGCATCAGTATTTTTGGTATTACCATAACCTTCCCGGGATTCGTCACCACAGCGGATGACTTGGTCGTGGATGATGCGGGGAATGTTTATGTGGGCGGCGCCATGGGAGCCTATGCACCAGGGTTGGTCACTGCGGATTTTGGTAATTTCAACTTGGCGAACGGCTGGTTGCTGACCAAATACGTGGCTAATGGCAATTTGGGAAGGATTGACAGCCTGAGCAAAGTGGACCAACTGGAAAGCAACCCGGCCAATGTTAGCAGCAAGTCAGCTTGGTACTCGGATAAGATTGACATCTCGGGCGGCGGAGATAACTATGCGATTATCGCCAGAGGTAAAATCTTCCTGCCGGAAACCGGTGAATATACCTTCTATGCAAATACGGACGATGGTTCGGCCTTTTTTGTGGATGGAAACTCGGTCTATAAGGATGACACATCACATGGGCCGAAGGAGTTCTCAGGAAAAGTGACTTTAAGTTCCGGAATGCATGATGCGGAATTCCGCTACTTCAACGGAGGCGATGGCGCGGTTGGCCAATTAAATTATTCGTCACCCGGCGATAGCAACAAGGTCTTTTTATCATCCGTCAAAGTGACCGGCCAGTCCGCTTATGTGTTCAAATTAGACAAAGGTCTGACCACCATGCAGTCCTACTTTGTTCCCTCGATGGTGCCCAGCAGTGGGGGCGAGTACACGCGTATGGCGTATGCGGCGGGGTGGATTTATGCGGCAGGTCATTGGATTGGAAAAGTTGAAGGAGATGGCATTCTACTGGATAAGGCTGAAGGAACAGACATTGAAATCGTACGCTTGGATACCAACTGCAGGATGTCAGGTCGTGCTACCGTCAAGGGCGCATCAGACCAAATAGTTCATGGGTTGAGCGCTGATGAGGATGGTTATGTTTATGTTACGGGAAGTTTTGGGCCTGGCTCAGTGAATCTGATCGGCAGCAACGATCGCACCAAAGTTCGCGGCCAACCGGATGGCCGGTTTAAGAATATCTCCGCCTCACAACAGAGCCGCTTTATCGCCAAGCTCGATGGCGACATGAATTTCCAATGGGTAAACAGCCCCATGACGGTTCCCGGCACGCCACCTGCGTTTGATACGACGGCTTTGGATACGATTGTCTGCTGGAATCCGATCGTGGGCAGAACATTTTGGGCAGGTTCTTTTGTAAACGGCACTCTCACATTGGGGGAAAAGGATTCCTTGGTAGCCATTCCGGCAACTGGGATGCAAGGTTTTGTTGCCGTCATTGATCCGGATGGCACTTACACGGAACGGGTGGATTTGACCATCGTCTCTCAATACGGGAAGAGTGGGAGCCAGGTGCTTCCGTTTGGCGGCCCTCCTGACATTCCGGTGACGCAAGCGGTCATTAAAGATTCCCAGGTTGTTGCCTCCGTGCCCAAATATATTTATCGGGATCTCTATAATAATGAGTTGCCCAATCCCTCGCAAGCAACGATTGAGCAACAAGCGCAAATCCGGTTTTCGGCTACGGGATATTCACTGGATGACGGAAAGATCACTGGGACTACCGAAGCGTACACGTTCCGGGTGACCCAGGATACCAAACTGATCTTCAAATGGGCTACGGAATACGCCCTGACGATCAACAGTGACTTGACTGGGACACGTGGAACCACTGGCGGGCTGACTTCGGATGCCTCAGGCAGTCCCAACCCCATCGTCAAAAAGCATTGGATATTGAAAGACGAATTGGTGGCACCGCAGATTGATGGTTCAGTGGTGGATATGAGCAGCAGCACGCTGGCGGGCCTCACGCGGTACATTGTGACGGGCTATGATGCTTGGGGGCCCCCTAACACTTGGGCATCTCCTTCGGACTACTCAACAACATTTTTCTCGTTCCCTAGCATTGAAAGCCGACAGCAAATCACGCAATTCGCCATGCGGAGTCCGGGTGGAATCACGTATCGATGGA
This sequence comes from Verrucomicrobiota bacterium, assembly GCA_037139415.1. Taxonomy (NCBI): domain Bacteria; kingdom Pseudomonadati; phylum Verrucomicrobiota; species Verrucomicrobiota bacterium. The sequence continues at coordinate 22,552 of JBAXGN010000036.1, forward strand.
AACGGCAAAATGCCGTGCAGATGACTACAGTGAGTTATCCGTTATCAGGACTGCCTTTGGTGCATGTTACCTATAACCCCCCGTCTGCATTGCAACCGCAGCAGGATGGGTTTGGTAGCGGCACATTTTGGTATGACGAGCATACCGGTGTCCAAGTTGGCACGATTCAAAAGCGTGACCTGAAGCAACTAAAAGGATGGTACAACGGTGACGGAGCCTACTTTCCATCACAAGGCACCACGAACGATCTCAGCAGCTTCACCATTAATGGCCAGTATTATCTTGGGAAGATCATCAAAGACATGGTTAGCCCTGCCCGTGCGATTTGGGATTATGGCGAAAGAATTTTTGTCCAGACGAACTTTATCGGTAACCCTGTGAAATTGGACATAGCCACCATCAATGATTCGGGGATTCTGGGGCGCATGCAAACCAGCACTGCTCCCCCTGATGCTGAAATCATTGTGGAAAACGGCCCCGCAGGCAGTACAACCAAAGACATGGCTGTCTGGGATGATGGCGGAAAAAAACTGTATCCACTACGCCCGGGCCAATTGCTTGTCTCTTGGAGGACGACGGATGCGGACGCGACGTCGCGCGTTTTTACGCGCGTATATATACAGTATCCGCCCCTGCCACATTATCGTCATGTGGCCAGCACACCCGTGGTAAACCTGGATCCCGATCCAACTGATAGTATCGCGTTCAAAGAAATCAAATACTCTGAAAACGGTGCCACAGTCCTTAACTCCACCGGCTTCAATGCGAGTCAGGCAGGACGTTCGGTTCTCCTGTTTACCGAGACGGTGCGTGGCCGCGGCACGCCTGTGACAACGTATCGGGTTCGGGTCGTGGAAACCAAGTTGTATTCGCAAACATTGGGAGCAATCCAGACGGCGACCATCGGCACCAAAGTCACCAGTTCATACGATACCGCCGGGTTGGACACGGGTTATGTATTTTACCCCAATGCCCGTTACAATCCCTATATTTACGACCGCCAGAATGTGAAAGGGCCGATCATCCCGGTTAACCAGGAGTATGAGCAGAATATTGAGAATAAGCTGATTGTGGTTTGGTATGAAAATCGCGATAAAATTCTCTGGCCCTACCAGGCGGTCCGTTACGCGCCGCAATGGCCCACACCTGGCAATGGATTAAACCGTATTGTCATCGCCAGCCGCTTCGGCAGCGAAAGTGTCGCGGACGATGGCACTGACCAGATTATTTCTCCGGCCATGACGGTGGGCACGAATGTCATTCCGGCGGAAACAACTTTTAACCCAGCCCGGTTCCAGCAGGCTAAAATATATAACCAGCCGGATCGCACCAAGCCGGGGTACAATCCCAACGAAGAACATGGCGTCATGGCTCCGTCGTTGCGTTACGCGGCAGTTTCTCCGCGTCCGTTGGCAGCGTATGCGTTGCGGGATAACGATTTGAATTTGACTTCACGCGATTCGAGTTATACCTCGGACCCCTACGTGCTGGTGCAGTACTTGGATACTTATAATAATGAGTATAAAATGCAGGTTTTCAACGTGGTGCGGAAAGCGTCCAATCAAAATGTCGGCGCGCTCAATTATTACTATGATTTTGAGTTGTCCATGAACGCCGGAGAGCCGGTGATACCGTTCTATCCGCTGGTGCAGGTGATCGGCGCCCAACCCAGCCCAGCCACGTATGGTCGGGATGGGATGCCTACTGTCCAAAAGACCTTTTGGAAAGATCACAAGGGCACCGGTTGGGCCATTTCCGGCGATGGATATTTTTACAATTATTTCTATTATCCACTGTCCACGGATTTCTGGTGGCCCCCGCAGGATAACAAAGTTCCCGGTGACGCGGTAGCGTGGTTGCCGAACCAAGCGGGATACACCAACGAGTTTTTTGATGCGGATATCAATGGAAACGCATTCGACTATAACCGAAATGACATGATACCACCTTCCCAGCAGGTGAAATACAATACGAAATGGCCGGCGATAACTCCGGTTCTGAAAGTTGGCGAAACCCTTACTTTTTCTGGAGGTGAAGTCCGAGCTGATTCCCCCACGACACAAATTATCAACGATCAGGGGCAGGTCCAATTGATTGACACTCCAGGATTGCCCGGGGTAGTCGCATGGGCAGCGGGTGAAGTTGTGTATGACTCGCTGAACCCTGTGATGGATGATCAACGGATTTTCGATAAATATACGGTTCGTCTTTATCAAGCATTGGAGGAGCGCACGGTAACGCTGACTTTTGACAAATTCCCAATCGCCTTGGCACCGGCTGGTGGACGTTCCCGAGTCAAGGGCATCAGTTATGTGTTTAATGAGTTACCTGCCTCATTGCAGAAGCGTGTGTATTATGACCCAATCCGCGGCAAACTATGCATGAAAGGATTCTTGAATGACAAGGATATTGCCGATTCAACCTTAACTGCCTCACCACCTGCGGTTTATGTGTTGGAGCCCAACATTATGACGCGCGCCGAGTTAGACGCTCTCGTGAATTTGGCTCCAGACAACAGTGATTGGACAGGTGCGGCCCTGGCGCTTGGCAAGTTATGTCGCAATCCAAACCTGTTGGATCGTGGAAATAATGGTGCCCTCGATGACACCTACTATCCCGGTTTGGGGAAAGCGGATGATGACTATCGCGTCGGCATTGAACAAAAAATCATGCGGGACGTGAATGGCATACCCATCAAGACTACCAACGCTTATGGCATCGTAACCATTAAACGCTATCAATCCAAGGCGTCGCCGATGCAGGCCTTGGGGCCCGGATTGGCGATGTTTACCAATCCCGACTTTATGGACCCACTGTCCCGGACGCCCGACATTAGTTACGTCACGGTGGCAGAGAACAACAGTGACAGTTTGGGATCGTCACCCGTCGCGCTACATATCATAAAAGTGGACAAAACTCAACGGTATCGCGGGGCGATTAAGACCATTCTCTCAGATAATGTTTTTGATGAGAATATTGTGCTGAGGCATACGGGTGATTTTGGTGCCAATGCGGACGCACTCGTCTTTGAGTGGTGGTATCGGCCAGAAGATGGCACGGATGCGCTGACTCCTGAACGGGCGGCGTCTCCCAACCCGTGGAAGGTATTCGCCGATCCTAGTGGGAAACGGGGTCAAGGATACTACCAGATCACCTTGAAGGGCAATCCCAGCGCGCCGGAGGCGCTGCTGGCCGACACTTGGTTCTATGTGCGTTATCGCCACGTCAACGATAACGTGAACGGTGCCGATTGGGAAGTGCCGCAACCCACAGGTGCCTCGACTCTGCCCTATCAATGGGCCGGCGCAGGTAATTCCTCGCCAAATGATTTGAACGGGGATGGATTGCCGGATTACCAACCGCAATTGGCGCAAGGTTGGGTTAAACGGGTGCTGGATGCGGTCAACCCGTACGAGGCGCGCATCACCAGCTTTGATGGTGACGCTCCCGCAACCTATTCGAGCATGATACAGCAGTTTGGCGCTCGTTTTGAGGGACCGGTGGCGCTGAATCCAGACAAGAACGTCATCGAAAATGTGGGGTTAATTGAATTGTACGAAACCGTTTTTGATCGCGCCAAGAGTTTAAGTGTTGACTTGTCAACGCCGGTATCCACTCCCGCTATCGCCAACGCTTTGCAATTAGCCGCCACCCGGTTGTTGGATTTTTATGTGCTGGAAGGCAATGAAGCGTATTCGGATGCAATGAATCCCACCATCTCGTATGGCAGTTCTACCATTGACAACGGGCATTTTAATTCATCGGTATTCGCCTTTGAAAATATGGTAGCCAGCCTGTCGGAAGAGGAATTGGGGTTGCTACGCGGCTTGGATTCCAGCAAGGCACGTCCAGTTTATAACCGGCTCTTTTGGAATTTCACCAAAGGTGAGGGCGAAGCAGCATATGCGGTAAATTACAATATCACCGACGTGAACAACGACGGCTACATTAACGAAAAGGACGCCATGATTCTCTATCCGCAAGGCCATGGCGATGCCTGGGGTCATTTCCTGACGGCGATGAAATATGATTATGAGTTGTTGCGTCACCCATATTTCAACTGGGTTTCCCGTTCGGAATTTTACAATTTGATGGACATTGTTATTCCGGTGGATTTTCTGGATGAGCGAAAGTTTGCGCAAGCCGCCGCCATCAAAGCCAAGGTCGGAACCGAAGTGCTCAATCTGACATATCGGTCCAAGTATGTGGAGGATCCCACAGGACAGTGGCAGGGATATACGGACGTGAACTCGTATCGCAGTTGGGGCGTCGAGGAGTGGGCGCGCCGCACTGGCCAAGGAACTTATTTTGACTGGGTGACCGCCAACGCACTGTTGCCTGCTCAACATCCCAATACTAATCTTACTGGAATCGCCAAGGTGGATCGCACCACGGTGACCGATATTAGCTTGATTGCGGGTAATCTAAAGGCCGTTCAGCAGAAAATGGACGAAGCCAATGCCGGATTGAACCCGCTGGGGCTGTCTGGGAATGTGGTTCCTTTCGATCTGTATCCGTACTTTACGATTACCGGTGGCGGAGTGGATGGGCAGACGCACTTCGAGCAAATCTTTGATCGGGCATTGGGGGCACTGCAAAATGCCTCGGTCATTTTTGAGAACGCCTGCCAGATCAATAATCAAATACGCCAAGTGGCCAACAACACAGCGGATTTCAAAAAACAAGTCAGCGAACAGGATTTGGCGTATCGCAATCAGTTAATCGAGATTTTTGGCACGCCCTATGATGGCACAATTGGCTCCGGAAAACCATACCCGGCGGGCTATCAAGGGCCTGACACAATGTTATATATGTATGCGGACGTGCGTACCGTTGATGATACTACGGTGCCTCATATAACCATGGATTTTTCAAATAATTACGTCAATGCTACAATGGGTAGTTCTGGCACTACGATCATGAATATACCCAATAGTTTCCGGCAACAGTTTGCTCCGGACTTGGCGGATAATTCCATCACGAATTTTTTCGCCTCCTCAGTCAACTGGACTGATTTTTCAAACAACCCAAACGTTCCATTGCAAAACATGAACCTGCCTGTCATGGCACGCGGCTACACCTTCCAAGCCCCGCCGGACTGGGGCCAGCGGGGCAGCGTGGGACAACTGCAATCAATGATTAATCAAATGCTGCAGGCAGAGGCGGATTTGGCAATTGCGATTGACGACTGGGACGGTACTCAAAGTGGCTTGATAACTTCCATGCAGGGCATTCTGGCCCAATACGATATGGATAATGCCATGCGGGATCGCATGCAAACCCGACTGAACCGGGATATTGGCTTCATGGCTTCCGCTTATAGTCTGCGCGTGGCGCAAAAAATCGCCGATTTCATCGCGGATGCCACCGATTCAACCGCCAAAGACATCGCGGATGCGTTGTCAACGCATTTGCCCACTGTTGGCTTGGCTGTGTCGCCAGGAACGGCAGCAGAACCTGCTGGCGCAGTGATCAAGGCCGCTGCATCCACCGTCAATGGAATCGCCAAAATTGCCTCAGCCGCGCTTGAGGCTATTGCCGACGGGTTGGATATGGGGCGCGAAATTGAAGACATGAATGCGGAACTCGATATTGACAAGATGCAACGGGATTATGATTTGAAGATGGCGCTGGCGCAAATTGAACAAGATTTGGGCTCCGAGAAAACTAAGCGTGTGGCGATATTTAAGCAAATTCAAGTGTTGCGCGATTTGTCGGACCAGTATCGCGCCAAACTGTCGGAAGGAGTGCGGCTCATGAATGAACGCAACGACTTCAATAAGAAGACTGCCGCCATGGCTCAACAGAACCGATATCACGACATGACTTTCCGCGTCGCCCGTAATGCCGCGCTGGAAAAATATCGTTCCGCATTTGATCTGGCGGCGCGCTATGTATATCTGGCCGCCAAGGCGTATGATTATGACACCAATCTGGACCCCAATGACGCCGGTTCACCCATTGCATTATTGGCTGATATCGTTCAGCAACGGTCCCTCGGACTGTTGACCACGGCGGCGGATGGGTCTGCTGCGCCTTCGCTGGGAGCTGAAGGTTTAGCCAAGGATCTTGCGTGGTTGAAGGCTAATTACGCCGTGCTCAAAACCCAGTTGGGAATCAATAATCCGCAACTGGAAACGGCGACCTTCTCTCTTTGCGAGGAACTTTTCCGAGCAAATAGTGGTACGATATCAAATGTGCTCAGCGATCCCAGGTTTTATCGCACCAACTTGTGGTCGGTACCTGAATTTCGCACCTACTGTCGTTCATTTGCGCCTGAATCAGCCGGTCCGCAGCCTGGCTTGGTGATTCCGTTCAGTACGCAAATCAGATCGGGCAAGAACTTATTCGGGTGGCCATTGGGGCCGGGTGATGGTTCCTATGACCCGAGTTTATTCGCCACTCGGGTCAGTGCTGCCAGTGTCTGGTTTGCGGGTTACCGCACCGATGCGCTCGCTCGCACCCCCCGGGTATATCTGGTGCCGGTTGGCACGGATATCATGACGGTACCTAATAACCGCAACATGAATGTGCGCTTGTGGCAGGTTTTGGATCAAAGGATACCAGTACCCTTGCCCTCCATCACTTCCAGCCTGAATGATCCAACTTGGAAACCGCTTACCGATAGTCTGAGTGCTCCCTTCGGGGAAACTCGCCAGTTCTCAAGCTTCCTGGCTTATGGATTCGCAGGCGACGATGCTGGGACGATGCCGACCATGGATTCGCGATTGGTCGGACGATCGGTTTGGAATACGCGTTGGTTGCTGATTATCCCAGGGGCCACACTGGGGGCTGATGCCAATGCAAGCTTGCAGACTTTCGTGGGAAGCCTCCACGACATTAAGCTGGTGATTAACACCTTCGCATTCTCTGGTAACTAAAACTTTTTAACGCTGCCCAACATGAAAGCAACAAATACTTTTCAAATGTGCCGCGGGTTGGTCCTCACCAGCCTTCACCGTCTGACGCTGACTCTGGTTTATGTGTTTTGTGCCATGGCCACTTATGCAGGACTGCCCGAGCCTGACAGTGTGGTCTATGGTAAAATCATCAACCGTACCACCGGACAACCTTTTCTGGTAACCACCGGCTCCGTGGTGTGGGTGATGCAATCTCCAGTGGGACAAATGCTTACCTTTACGGGACAATTGTCTGCTTTGAACAATGGCCAGTTTTCGTATCGGCTCAAGGTGCCGCACCAGGCGTTTATCACCGGACTATCAGTGGACCCGGGCAGTGTCTCCTTAATGGCCCAAGTCAGCCGCTATACCCATGTGCAAATCACCGTCAACGGTTCTCAAGCGCGCATTTTAACTCCCAACGGAAATCAGATGCAAGTTTCCCAACCCAATCGAGCAGCCACTTTTCGTGTGGATCTCGAAATATTTGATCATCTTTCTGATTCCACAGGTTCCGGCATTCCCGACTGGTGGTTAGCCAAATACGGCTTGAATCCTGGGGATGCATTGGCTGATCCGGACGGTGACGGGCTCAATAATTTGGCGGAGTTCAAACGAGGAACCAATCCGTTGCACGATGACCGTGCCCCCTCGCTGGCAAACGATACACTGTTGGTTTACGCGGATGGTACTAGTGTGGTGGGACTGCGGGCCATTGACGTGGATAGTGCGGCTTCGAATCTGGTGTACCAATTAGGGTCGCTGCCACAAACCGGTGCCCTTTTGCTCCGCAATGCCCAAACTAACCTGAATCACGATGCCATCCTCAAAGTTGGGGATACGTTCACCCAAGCAGACGTCAATAACATGCGTCTGGTCTTCAAACATGGAGTTGGACAGGATGCTGTGGATGACGGGTTCAATGTCTCGTTGCGCGATGAGAATACAAATCATGCGATATGGCAGGCCAGTGTGAATTTGACGGTTTATCGTCCACTGGACACTAACGCTGTTGCGGAAGCTGCCTTGGCTTTGGTCACTCCGGGAACGGTCACTCCCACACTGCTTGCGTTGCCTGCGGACGAGCAGTTGCGCGTAAATAACTATGTGTTGGGACGGGATCAAGGATATGTGATCTATGATGGATTGAATGACATTGCCTCACAGGTTTTGGCTGCGCCAAGCGCTGGATTGACTGCGGCAGCATATCGTTCCAATTATGTCAGGGCTTATGGATTAGACCGCCGACATGTGATTGTCGGAGGTGCCTATTTCAATCAATTAGCGGGTGGCATGGAGCCAGACGTGTTGGTGGTCAATGGAATGGGGGACGTGGTTACCGGCAGTGGTGGGGCCGATCATTTCATTATGTCAGGGAGAGTTGGCAGCAGCAACGTTATCACCGATTTTAATGTGGCTGACGGGGATGTTCTGGATTTATCCCGGGCATTGAGTACCGCTGGTGGGTGGGCAACCAATTTTATCAAACTTACGATCTCGGGAACCAATACGGTGATTGGACTGAATTTGAATGGCACTGGCACCTACTACACCAATGCGTACATCACGTTAAATGGAGTTCAGTATGATAACAGCACCCTTTATGACTTGGTGCAGAGTGGGGTCATTTTGACAGGGAACAAGGTTTTTACGCCGCGCGTATGTATTGTAGCCACCTCGAATGCCAGTCAAAACGGCTCAGTGGCAGGCGTGTTTACGGTGACGCGTAGTGGTCCATTGACAGATGCGCTTACAGCATCCCTGCAAATCTCTGGGTCTGCGGCGAATGGAACATCCTATCAGTTAATAGCATCTACCATCACGTTCCCGAGCGGAATCAGTTCCATGCCGATACAGGTCATTCCGTATCCCGCATCCGTAATCGTTACGCAGTACGTTCAGATTTCGGTGCTGGATGGCACGAACTACAATGTCGGCAACCCATCCAGTGCGCTGGTCAGCATCGAACCGTTGATGCCACAAGTTTCCATTGAAGCGTTGGAGCTGATCGCGGTCAAAGGGCAATCCGACGGGCTGTTTTTAATTACACGCGCCGGGCCAGCCGAACGCAGCGTGCTGGTGCGGTTAACCATTTCGGGCACGGCTACAGCGGGTACGGACTACGATGCCATCAGTGCGTATGTTAATTTCCAGCCGCAACAAACCACCGCACTACTCACCGTCCACCCTAAAACTACCGCTGGGCTGAATAATGGTTCCAAGTCGGTGGTGATAACCATAAAGCCTGATGCGTCCTACAAAGTCATGCCCCCCGCTTCTGCTGGAGTCGTGATTGTGGATCAAATGATTACGATGGTTTCCTGGCAGCAGCAGAATTTCCCAGCCAGCAGTGCCACCTCTGTCAGCGCCTTCGCCGCAGCGGATACGGGTTCCACAGGCGTCCAAAATCTATACCGGTATGCCTTTGGTTTGAATCCTCTCAATCCGAAGGATTCGAGCGGCCTACCGAAATTCACATATGACAACCACCGGATGTCGGTTTCATTCCGCCGTCCAGTGGCAATTACCGACGTGGACTATTTTGTTGAAGTTTCCAAGGACTTAACAAATTGGAGAAACTCGAATAGTGACGTGCAGAGCGTTCCCTCCAATACCTTATCTGATCCTGAGATGGTAACCTACCAGTCGGCACAGCAGGTGACACCTTCTCAAAATATGTTCATGCGAGTGCGTTTGGTGCAAAAACCTTAAGGAAAAACCGGGGACACCAATGACTTCAGCAATTAATATGCTGCGAAGAATGAAGTTGGCGGTTTACGCCGCTGGCGGTGCCTGCATATTGCTGATGTCAGGTTGTTCCAAGACTTCGGTGGATCCGAATGTTTTGGCCAAAGTGGGTGAAGAGGCCATCACTGTTCGGGATTTTGAGCGGGAAGTCGCATGGCGGCGGCAGTGCAATCGTCCCATCCCGGCAAAAGAAACCCTGCTGGAGGAAATGATTACTCAGCGCACGCTTGTGCAGCAGGCGCGTGCGGCGGGTTTGGAACAAGACATGGAGGTGCGGGAGACCTTGCATAATGTCTTGGTTGATAAACTGAAAGTGCAAAAGTTGCAACCAAAGCAGAAGGCGGTGGAAGTAACGGCCGAGGAAGTCCGGCAACGATACCAGCAAAACCTCGCCCACTACACCACCCCGCCCCAAATGCGATTGGCGACGCTCTATTTGAAGCTGGACTCCTTGATGGAACCCGAGCGGGTAGCAGCGCTCACAAACCAAATGCTGGCGGCTCAGCAGAAGGCTACCCAATTGCCGCCCGCCCTGATGGGGTTCGGCGCGTTAGCCATTGACAATTCCGAAGATCAGTCAAGCCGGTATAAAGGCGGTGATATTGGCTGGTTTAACGAGGGTGAGCCAAGCCGTTGGCCGGAGGAAATCATGAAGGCAGGGTTCTCTCTGAAAAACAATGGCGATGTTAGTGATGTAATACGAACCAGTCACGGGTTGTATGTTGTTCGCCGCGTGGATGCCAGGCCAGGGCGTGTCACTCCACTGGAACAAGTTCAGGATTCCATACGCCGACGGTTGGCCACGGAAAAACGGCAACAGTTGGAGCAAAATTTTATTGCGGAGATCCGGCACGCCCAGCCGGTGACGGTAAACCAGCAGGCATTGGGATCAATCACAGTCGTAACCACTCAACTCGTCAAGAAATCGGATGTAGCGCCACCCGCCATGCCCTGACGTAAATTTTACCAGAACACCTCATGAAAACAATGACACATACAATCATGTCAAACGCGACGAAAGCAATTTTGACAATTTGCTGTTTCCTGGCGTTGGCACCATGGAAGGTCACTGCTGCCCTCTCCCAGATTACTACGCTGCCTGACCAGCATGTCGTGGTAAATGCTTCTTTAATGGATATTAGCCTCGATAATTATTTTTCAGGCGCGACGTCCTATGCCGCTTCGGTCACCAATGCCTCACCGATTGTTTCAGTTTCCCTGGTTAGTGGCGGACGCACCTTGCGGTTGAATTTTGATAACTTCAACACGGGCACCAATAATGTTATCGTCGTTGCAACGGATGGCATCATTAATATCACCAACGTATTCGCGGTATGGGAGATGAAGGCAGCAACGGGTAACATGGGTAACCTGACCGTTAACGAAGATTCACCTACCACAAATTTTAATCTGAGCACCATCTACACTTATGCGGTTGGTTATAAAGTGCTGGCCAATAACCACCCTGAAATAGTAAATGCCAGCATTTCCGGAAGCACACTCACGTTATCTTTCCCAACCAACGCTAATGGAATAGCTCAGATAAGCCTGTTTGCTACAAATGCCGCTGATCCCAATATTGACGTTTTTAATGTCACAGTGAACCCGGTGCCCGACTATCCAACGATCATTGTGCCGGGTGTCATGCCTTTAACTGTGAATGACAATGCGACGATTCCGCCGTTTGCGAATGTAGTAATCACAAATGTGGATGGCGCCAATCAGACCATGGATGTGTTTGTGCAATTAACGAATGCCAGCAAGGGCTCTTTTGGCGGCCCGGCAGTGGGTGCTGGTGGATTCAATATTGTGGGTGATGGGACGTCGGGTAAGTATGCGCTGTTAGGGGCTACCGCGACGAATATTACCGCCCTAATCCAGCAACTAATTTTCACTCCGAGTGCCAACCAGGTGCCGGTGGGTGACAGTGAAACCCAATTGGTCACCATCATCGTAACAAACAATTCATCAGGTTTGGCAAGTTGGAATAGTAATACCCTGATTAAGGTGGTTTCCGTCAATGACCCGCCCTCCATTTCAGGCACTTCGTCCAACTCTCAACTGGTTTTTTCAGGGCAATCCATCAAGCCATTCTCGAGCGTGATCGTCTCTGACCCTGATGTCAGTGATACGGCGGGCTATGGTCAGGCGTTGAATTTGGTTATCACCGTCTCCGGTGACACTGGTGGTAAACTTACTTATTCAGGCTCCAGTGGCTTTACTCAAAGCGGGAGCGTGTACAGCCTTTCCACTCGGCCGGCAAGTGTGATCACAGCAGCGATTCAGGCAATGGTTTGGCAGGCGACTGCCGCCACGTTGGCGAATCCAGTGTCGAATTCCTTCCAGATACAAGTCACCGATTCCTTGGGGGCCAGTGTCTCCGATAACAGTACCACAATCCAAACCGTCACACCTTTTGTCTCCCCGGATATCACGGGTTCCATCTCCGACCAACCTGCGCCTGATAATCAGGCACTATTGTGTTTTTCTCAAATCAAGATTCAAGGATCGGGCACCAAGGTGCAAATCCGTTTGCTGCGGGAGTCGGATCTTGCTTCCAGCGGGGACCAGTTTGGGCAACTGGTTAATCTGGGTTCCAACGGTTTTGTGAAAGTTAACACCGGCTCCAGTGCTTATTACCAATTGGACAACACTACCATGGATCAGGCGACTCCCCTGCTTAAGAATGTCGCCTTCCGCCCCAATGAAAACCAGGTTTCAGGCCCCACCAGGGTCATTATGGAAATCAAGTTATTCAATTCCGGTGGTTCGGTTTTGGGCTCCGACAGCAAGACTTCGGTCATCATTCAGCCCGTGAACGATCTGCCAATCATTCTGGGGGCAAAAGCGGGCACATACATTACTGACCACCAGGTGGCGACTCCGTTCCTGACCCGCACCAATCCCCAACCCAACCTGGTCCGCATCATAGACGTGGATCAGGCTGGTACCCAACCGGTAACCGTTACCATTCAGTTGGATGATGCGCTAAAAGGCGGGTTTACCAACTCGCTTGCCGCTGGATTCCACCTCGTTGCCGGTCAATATGTGTTGACCAATGTCACACCGGACGTGGCATCTTCCAATTTGGAAATGCTGGTATTCAAACCGACTCCAAATCGTTTGGCACCGGGATATACCGAAACCGTGAAATTCACTTTATATGTGGATGACGGCCAGGGGCAAGGCACCGTGAAAAACGATGTGACCACCGTCATTGTTAACGCGGTCAACGACCCACCGGTAATTACCCTGATGCCTTCCAATGTGCTCACTGCCATTGGCAGCAGCGTCATTAATCCATTCGCTGCTTGCACGATCGCCGATCCAAATATAGGCGACGTTCTGAACGTAAACATCACGCTGGATGATCCGGCCAAGGGTACTTTTTCAGCGCTGGGTGGATTCACCAATAGTCCGGCTTACACGTTCATCGGTTCGGCTGCCCAAGCCAATACTGATTTCAAGAATTTGATTTACAATCCCAACCTGGCATACAGCCCGCCGCCGGGACAGTCCGCCAAAGTGGTGACGTTCACCATTACCGTCTATGACTCATTGAATGCCACCTTCACAACCAATCTGACGCTGAATGTTATCAACACAAATCGCACGTGGATCGTCACCACCACTAACGATAGTGGCCCCGGCACTCTGCGCCAGGCGGTAAGCAGCGCTGGCAATGGCGATCAAATTGTTTTCAATATGACGAACCTGCCTGCGATCATTCGCCTTAACACGGAAATCGTTCTGAATAAGGCATTGCGTATTAACGGGCCAGGGGCCGATAAAGTGACCATCTCCGGTGACAGCAACGGTGATGGTGTTCCAGATGTCCGGATCTTCCATATCACCAACAGCGCCATCGTCTCCATTGCAGGGTTAACCATGAGTTATGGCAGCGCTGATTATTTGGGCGGGGCCATAAGTGTGGAATACCTCAGCCAATTGCGCCTCAGTTACTGCACGTTGGCCAACAATATCTCCGGTCAATGGGGCGGGGCGGTGGATGTGAGCGGCGGTAGCATTTATGCTGCCAACTGTCTTTTTGCAAGTAATACGGTAACGGCCGCATTGGGACTGGGCGGCGGAGCGGTTTCCCTTTACACGGACATGGACTGCCACTTTGAGAATGTCACGTTTTCCGGCAATACTCTCGCTGCGGCGCGCGGCTTCGGCGGTGGGGCAATCTATGTGGAAAATGCGGATGTCGGCACTCCGATGGACACTACCGTTACGAGTTGTACTTTTGTGAACAATCGCGATGCATCGGGGTTGGCAAGCTCGTTGCGTGCGATCGCGTTTGACACCACAGTTGACGTGAAAAACACCATCGTTGCGGATGGGCATGGCACCAACCTGGCAGTGGATGCCGGGGCGGAAATACGCACTTTGGGCGGGAACATTTCTGATGACAGTACGCGCATTGTGTTTTCCCAGAGTGGTGATCCGGTTAACGTGGTCATTTTCACTAATGCATCAGATTTGGTCAGCGTCACCAATGTTGGGTTGCTCCCCTTAACCAATAATGGCGGTGGAACTATGACCCATGCCTTGTCTGCCAGCAGTCCGGCCATTGGTCATGCAGTTACCAATAGCTTGGCCACTGACCAGCGCGGATATTTGCGGAGTGCCTCGGTGGACTCAGGCGCATACGAGTATGGGATTCCGTCCCATATTCGAATAAACGAAATCATGTTCAATGCCTCAGCCGGATTAGCCAATCAATTCATTGAATTCATCAATTCCAAAGCCTCCACAACCACTAGTTTGACTGGTTTCACCGTGTGGGTTGATGGGATTTTGGTGCATACATTTACGAGCGTGAGTCTGCCACCCTCAGCGGGCATTGTGTTGGCTGCCTCAGCCAGCGTAAGCGTACCGGCTCCCGTTGCGCGACAGAACGCCAATGGTCCAACCGGTCTGCTTAACCTGAGTGCCAACTCCAGTACCATAACGCTCAAGAATGCGTCTGGACAGGAAATCATAAGCGTCACATACAACGGTTTATTCAATTCTGCAAGTTCTCCGCTGGTGGATGAATCCATCAATTTATCTCCTGAATTCCTTGGTTTCTCGTATGTTCCATACACGCAAGTGCCGTCGCGGCTCGATGGCTTGACTTCCTCACCAGGAGCAGACAATCAGGGTAAGCTTTTGGTCAAGGCCAATACACCGCCCATTGCGATCAATGACTTTGCGGCCACGGACCAAAATACCGCGACGAATCTCGCTGTGTTGGCCAATGATATCGAACTGGACTTGGAGGATACGATCCATATTCTTTGGGCAAGCAACAGCACTTTGGGTGCCACGGTGACCGTTTCGTTGGACCGTCAGATCGTCACCTACAATCCCACCACCTCGGTGATATTGCGCGGACTTCCGGTTGGCGCGGTGACGAATGATACTTTTAAGTACTGCATTATTGATTGCTGTGATCCGGCGACCGGGACCAATTGGGCCATGACCGGACTGAATTATACCGGTATGGTTACGGTCGCCGTCACCGGCCTGAATGACGCGCCAACTCCTCAAACGGATACGAATCTAACGGGACTGGCAACGTTGGCAAACCTCATTTTAAATATCAACGTTCAGACAAATCTGCTGAATAACGATACCGACCCAGATACGGACGACAACGCTAATACTCTTTTGATCGCCGCAGTCCACAGTACCAGTAATTATGTTTCCAGTCTGGTTGCGACAAGTACACTGGGGGCGGTGGTGACGTTGGATGTACGGGCGGATCGCAATCAAACACGTATTCTCTATGACGGACGATTTTCCTCAAATTTGATCGCGCTGGCACAGGGCGAAGTGGCGATTGATCAGTTCTGGTATTCGGTGGTTGATCGGCATGGAGCTTTGGGCCAAGCCGCTGTTTACATCACAGTTACCGGGGTAAACGATCCACCCATTGCCATGCCTGATTTTCTGAGCACCGATGAGAATACCACCATCATTAATCCGGCATCCCGATTTCTGGTTAATGATTACGATCCCGATCATGGTGCATCCACTAATTTTTCCATCGTTGGTGTCAGTAGCAGCAGTACCATGGGCGCGTTGGTGACCCTCACCGGCGCAAACGTCATTTATAATCCTTCTGCCTCCACCAATCTTTTAAAATTATCCCGCAAAGAATTCGCGGTTGATACATTCACCTATGTGATGACCGACGGTTTCGGCAGTTACAGCACCGGCCTCGTAAGTGTGACTGTGGCAGGAGTCAACAACCTGCCAGTCGCCATGCCGGACCACTACAACTACACCAATTCAGGCCAAATACTCACAGTTTCGGCCGCGAATGGCGTACTGGTGAACGATTATGACCCGGACGTAAACGGCATTCCTCCTGACGACGTAATTCGCGTAATTGCTTTCACCAATCATCAGACCGCAGCCAGGGCAGTGGTGAACATGGACATTTACGGTGCCTTTACGTTTGATCCGAGTAACCGTTTTGACTGGCTTCCCCCCGGCCAAACCACCGATGAGATCTTCACCTATACACTGGCCGACAACTCCATGACCATTGCCACCGATGATGACTTTATGATTCAATCTGGCTCTGTCAGCAACAATTTGCCGGTTTTGGCTAACGATGGGTTGCTGACCGCCTCCGGCGGCACCTTGACGATCAGCGCGGTGGGAACGTCTGATAAGGGAGGGATCGTGAACATCGCGGCGGACAAGAAATCGTTAATTTACGCTCCTGCTCAAGGTTTTGTCGGCCTTGAAACTGTCACCTATACCATCTCGGATGGCCAGGATCGTAGTGATACTGCGACCGTGCATTTACATGTTCTCTCCACCACCGTAAACGGCATCTTGACGGCCAACCCCGACAAGTTTTCTGTGGCCGCAGGGGCCACGGCCAGTCTTAACGTCTTGGCTAATGATTATGTATTGGGAACCAGCGGTGCCAACCTTGGCATTACCGGGGTAAGCACCGGTAGCGCGGGGGGGGTAATCGTTATCGCCGGCGCAGTTCCTAATAATACGTTGACATATACACCGCAACCGGGTGCGGGCGCTTCATTCCCATACTACGAAACCTTTAACTACGTGGTTAGTGGCACTGATTTGGGGAGTGCTACTGGCGCAGTGACCATTACTGTTGTCAGCCTTAGTAACTCATTGCCAGTTACTGCTGATACGTATGACGTGGCCGCGAACACTGGCAACAACCCCTTGGATGTGCTGGCCAACGATAAGTTGATTTCGGGTGTGAACCCGACCTTGACGATTGCCAGTATTCAAGCGACTGGCTTGGTGGGCACCGTTTCTTTGGACACCGGCAATAATCGCCTGCGCTACACACCAGCGCTCGGGTCCAACGATTATGTGGAAACTGATTTTTACTACACGGCGGTGGATGGCTCTGGCGCAACCGGCACCGGAACGGTTTCAATCAAGGTTAAAAACGCTGGATTGTTCGCTGTGGACAATGCCTATACGGTGCTCAAAAATAGCACCAACCTTTATCTGCCCGTATTGGCTAATGACACCGCGCTGCCCGCCAGCGGTCAGGTGCTGACGATTTCCGCGATGGGCTTGGGAACGAATGCGCCCAATCAAGGGGGGACGGCGACAATTAATGGCGGATCAAGCGCTATTCTCTATACTCCATTCAACAATTTTGCCGGCAATGAAACTTTCACCTATGAAATTTCGGATGGTTCTCTTTCCAGGGCGGAAGGGCGGGTGCGAATTAAAGTGGTGGATGTCGGTGCCATTCCGAGTAATCCGGACTACTACAGTGTCGCGCTCAACAGTTCTGGCAATTCCCTGCCGGTGCTGGTCAACGATTATGTTCTGCCGCGTGGATCGAGCACTCTAACGGTGGTTGCGCTGAACACCAACGGGCTGTTAGGCACGGTATCGTTGAGCTCTTCGAGCGCAGATAATACTGTGATATACACACCGCCATCCGGTTTTATTGGCCGCGATGTATTCAGCTACACGTGTCAGAACGAGCGCGGTGATCGCAGCACGAATACCGTGTACCTAGTGGTCGGCAGCCTCTATACCACCACCGATTCTTTCTCCGTCGTTTCTGATACCACCTCCAATGTGCTGGATGTACTGGCGAATGATGCGTTTTTCCCGAATACCAATGTCGTGCGTAAAATTGTTGGGGTGGGCGCAACCGATCAAGGCGGCTGGGTTAGCAACGCTGTTAATGCGGTCGTTTATTCTCCCGCCAGCGGTTTTGCCGGTTTGGAAAAATTCACTTACCGTGTGCTTGCTGATAACGGCGGAATGTACACGCAGTCTGTTGCCATCACCGTCATTAAAGTGCGGTCGGACCGGACCAATGGGTTAGTGACGATAGCGGTGTGGGGTGTCAACCATCCACCCGTTGCCCGTCCGGATTTCTTTGCCACCGATGAAGATACTCCCTTGGTCATTCCTTCTATCAGCGTCATGGCGAATGACTCTGACCCGGATACAGGAATCCACTTTGTTTCGGCCGCAACTAACAGTGCTATGGGCGCGCTCATCAGCACCAATAATGGTAAGATTTTATATGATCCTCGCGGTGCCGTCGCGTTGCAAGCCCTCGCTAATCGTGAAGTCGCTCAGGACACGTTCACCTATACGATCGCTGACGATCAGGGAGCCACCGCCAGTACGGTTGTAACCATCACCGTAAGTGGCCGGAATGATCCGCCAATCCCGGGCACCAACAGTTACGCGACAACGGAGAAAACGATCCTCAACATTGTTGCCCCTGGTATTTTGTCCAGTGCCCATGATCCAGATGTAAATGGCATCGCGCCAGATGATACGCTCCACCTTATTCCAGCCACCAACCAAACCACAACTGCTGGGGCCAAAGTTACGCTGCGTGCGAATGGTAGCTTTACCTATGATCCATCGGGTAAATTCAATTATTTGGCTGTGGGTCAGACCGCGACGGATTCTTTTGCCTATACCTTGGTGGATAGCAGTCTCACGATGGCCAGTGATGATCTCTTTACCGTGGTCACCAATACCACTAATAATCTACTTCCAGTGCTGGCCAACGATGCGGTGTTTGCGAATACGGGTGGCAGCATGAGTGTGCTCAGTGTTGGCTCGCCAAGTGCTGGTGGTTTGGTTACCATTACTCCGGCCAAAGATGCGTTATATTATACTCCGGCGGCAGGTTTCACAGGCACGGAATCCTTTACTTACACAATTACCGACGGCCAACAAGGAGTGAATACCGCCACGGTTCGTGTCTCGGTCCTCGCGGCTCCGGCCAGCCCGATGTGCAACGCCGATTCATTTGTGGTCATGGGAAATACCACGGCGAACATATTAAACGTTTTAACTAACGACTTTATCCTTCCAGGGACAGTCAGTGTTCGCCCCATCTCCTCGGTCGGCAGTGGTAATCGCGGTGGTATTTTGGCGCTGAATTCTGATGCCACAGCGATTTTGTATTCTCCCGCATTTGGCTTTGCCGGCGTGGAAACGTTCAACTATCAGGTGATTGGGCTGACCGGTTTGGTGCAATCGGTAACCGCCACAATAAATGTCATACCAGTGATTCCCGACCGCACCAATGGAATCACCACCATCACGGTCACTGGGGTTAATGATCCGCCAACGCCCGCAGCGGATTACTTGAATGCGTACGCTGCCGTGGCATTGCAGGTCAACGTCCAGACGAATCTGTTGGCCAACGACACCGATCCGGATTCTGATGACAATGCCAATACCTTGTTAATCAGTTCCTTGCAAGCCACCACCAATAGTACGCCAGGTTTGCAAATATTCACCACGTTGGGGGCCAAAGTTGTTTTGGATATCCGTTTTGATAGGAATCAGTCCCAACTTACGTATGACCCGATAACGAGCGCCACGATTCAGGGGCTCTCTTATGGTCAAAGTGTGACGGATTGCTTCTATTACACAGTTTTGGACGGCCATGGCGCGAGCGGTTCAGCGCCTGTTTATGTTACCGTTAGTGCGGTCAATGTGCCGCCACAGGCCAATCGTGATACGGTGACCACTGATGAAGATACGCCATTAACCATTCCAACTGCGGTTTTGCTAAGCAACGATACTGATGTTAACCGTGCCGACGTGTTGCAGATCATCAGTGTATCCACCAACAGTGTTTATGGCGCGTCAGTCACTTTAAGTGGGACCAATGTTATATATAATCCAACAGTTTCAACGGCATTAAATGCATTGGCGCGCAAAGAAACCGCCTCTGATTCATTCACGTACATTCTTTCCGACGGAGCGGGTGGAACCAGCACGGGCATGGTTACAGTGGTGGTGCTGGGACGCAATGACGCCCCAGTGGCGATGCCGGATTTCTTTGCCACCTTGGATACCGCGATGCTGTCTGTGGCTGCCCCGGGAGTGTTGACCAATGATTACGATCCGGACGTGAATGGAATATTGCCAGACGATCAAATTCGCATGTTTTTCGCCACCAATACGCATTCAACACTCGGCGCGCCGGTAACGGTGAATTTGGATGGCAGTTTCACGTATGATCCGCGCGGTGTATTCACGAATATGGTCGTGGATCAAACAACTAACGACACATTCACCTATGTCATTACTGACAGCAGCCTTACCATTGCCAACGATGATGTCTTCAGCGCAAAACGAGGCAGTTCCAATAATGTGCTGCCTGTGTTGGCAAACGATGCCCTGCTATCGGGCATCGGGGGGTCTCTCAGCTTGTCCACCGTTGGCGTCCCAAATCAGGGTGGGAATGTCACCATCAATACTCAAAGCCAAGTGCTGGTTTATACTCCAGCGGTTAATTTCACCGGCACTGAAACGTTTACCTACACGATTACTGATGCGCGTGGTGGCACCGATACAGCCACCGTAGCTATCAGGGTATTCGGCGACGTGGATAACCCCGTATTGGCGGCGAATGCAGACCGATTCACGGTGGCCGCAGGCACTGCAACCGATCTTGACGTCTTGGCCAACGATAACATTTTGCCAAAATCAGGCAGCGCTCTCACCATCACTTCGACAAGCCAGCCAAATCTAAATGGTACGTTAAGCATTGTCGGCGCCAGCCCGGGCAATCATCTCGCCTACTCGCCAAATCCTGGCATCACTGCGTCATTCCCATATTTCGAAACGTTCACGTACACTGCCACCGGTGCCAACGGTTTATTGGCTACAGGGGCGGTCACGATACAGGTTATCAATCGCACCAATACGTTGGTAGTCAACCCGGATAGTTTTGTGGTAAGCTCCACCAGCAGCAATGTGCCATTGGATGTGCTGGCCAACGACATTGTACTGCCGGCGATTTCTACCAACCTGTCCATCACTATGTTGCAAACCAATGGAGTCATGGGGCGAGTGGCGATCGAGGCCTCTGGAAAACGCCTCTTATATACTCCATCTGCACTCACGAACAATTATTCCGAACCGGTCTTTTCGTACACAATTTCCGATGGGGCGGGCGGTAGCGCCGTGGGGGCGGTTTCTGTGCGCGTCAAGCCAACGGGCTTATATGCGGTTCAGGACACCTATACTGTCATCAAGAACAGCACGAATGTCATCTTGCCGCCGTTGGTTAATGATCTGGTGTTGCCGGCGAGTGGTCAAACGCTGATGATACTGAATATTGGCTTGGGCACGAACGCTCCCAGCCAGGGTGGTACGGTTTCAATCAATGCCTCCAGCAATTTACTGACGTATTCTCCGGTTGCCAATTATGTCGGCGATGAAACATTTACCTACGAAATCACGGATGGCACATTGGCGCGCGCCCAGGCTCAAATTGTGATCCATGTGGTGGATACGGCAACCCTCAATTCAAATCCTGACGCCTTCACTATCGCTCGCGATGCCGGCGCGCAAACGCTGGACGTGCTTCGCAATGATCGGGTGCTACCCACTTCTCTTGCGGTGTTGACCATTGCCGGGATTACAACCAATGGAGTGCGCGGTGCTTTGGCTCTGACCGGAGCGGGAGCCAATAATGCCATCACGTACACACCGCCGGCGGGTTTCATTGGGCGTGAGGTTTTTTCGTATGCCGTTACCGATCAATATGGAAATCGCAGTACCAATTCAGTGACTCTGCAAGTGGGTGAATTGGTAGGTCGCAACGATCAATTTGCCGTGTTGGAAAACTCCACCAATAGCGTGCTGGATGTGCTGGCGAACGATCTTATCCTATCAGACCCTGCCAGCGTGCGCAATTTGGCTGGTGTGGGTGCGGGCAACCGAGGTGGCCTGGTCAGCACCAATCTTGCAGGGAACCGGGTCATATACACCCCAGCTCCCGGGTACACGGGGGTGGAGAATTTTACGTACTACTTAGCCGATGACTCTGGCCGATGGCTCACGCAAATGGTTGCTGTGGCAGTGATGCCCATCGGCTCGGATCGAAGTACGGGTGCAGTGAACATCATCGTTTCCCGTACTGGTCCAAAGTCAATTTGGCGGCAACAAATATTTGCCCCGACCATTCTTGCCAATCCCTCCCTGCAGGCCACCGTGTGGGGTGACAACGCGGATCCGGACCACGATGGTTTAAGCAATCGCCAGGAGTACCTTCTCGGTTCCAATCCGACCAATACCGTTAGCGTCGGGCAATTGGTGGTTGCCAACACTCTAAGCGCGGATTCGCAGCACGTTTCATTCTCTTTCCCGCGACGGCGGAACGATCCAACCATTATTTGTACACTGCTCATTTCTCAGGATTTACGGATTTGGCAGTCCGGACAAAGTTTGATTGATCGGGAAACGGTTATCGCGATCAATGCTGATTTTGAATCGGTGACTTGGTTGATTCGCAAAGATCCGAATCATAAATTGTTCTATCGGTTGGGTATGCAATAGTCGCGTGCGAGTGCCTTGATGAATTGCGATACAAGATGGTTTGGAATGGCATATTTGATTAAACAAAATTTGTAAAAGTGCGTGCAAAATTTGACAACGCCTCAGATGAGGCACATGTTACGGACCTTAGTTTGCGAAGAGTCTGGAGCTTTGGTGGCTTGTGGTCCGGGAAAATAATTTAGAAAAGTGAATAAGGCAGCCTATGAAGAAAAACTCATTAAACTTAACCTTGCTGGCCGGTCTGGCCAGTCTGACCTCCCTTTCAACTTACGCCCAATTGAATCTGCCGGTCCCGGTGACCCCTGGATCAACCATCCGCTCGGATGGTTTCCAGATGACAATCACGCCGGGCACGCAACGGTCCATTTATGATTGGTCAAGTTTCAACATTGGCCAGGGGTATCGAACCACCTTTAAGTTGCCGACCATGTCAGCGGCGGTGTTGAATCGCGTGGGGGCCTCGGGCGGGGCATCGCTAATTGATGGCACCTTGGAGTCATTGGTTGGCAGCCAGCATGGCGGCTCGATATACCTAATCAACCCCAACGGTGTTCTCGTTGGTGCGTCAGGACGCATCAATGTGGGTAGCTTTGTGGCTTCCACGTTGGATTTAGGGCCGGATACCGCCTCTGCCAACGCCAGTTTCCTTTCGGCAGGCAAGCTGAATTTATCCGGCGGTTCTTTCGCGGGTATTAAGAATGAAGGACAAATTTCGGCGCGTGATGACGTGTTTATCGTAGCGCATACCGTTGAAAACGTTGGAACAATCCGTGCCGGCCGTAACGTGGGACTCGCGGCGGGAACGCAGGTGGAGTTGAACGTATTTGATCCGCGTAATCCGCTTGCTGAACGAATTACCGTGGTGGCAGGATCAGGAACCGGAACTCCAGTTGGCGTGAACAACACGGCGGCGGGAACAATTACGGCGGTTACCGAGGAACTTAAGGCTGCGGGCGGGAATGTTTATGGTTTGGCAATCCAAAACGCAGGGAAAATACGTGCGACTGCGCTGGTAAATGAGGGTGGCCGCATTGTGTTGAAAGCGGATAAAGGGAACGTGGCCAACAGTGGTGTGCTTGATGCGTCTGCCACACAAGCAGGCGGCCAAGGCGGGACGGTGGAGGTGCTGGGTGACTCGGTCAGTCTGAATGGTGACTCACGCGTTGATGTCCGTGGTGATGCCGGGGGGGGCGTCGCATTGATTGGCGGTGATTACCAAGGAAAAAATGCCCTCGTTCCCAATTCGCAACAAACCTTTGTCGGGCGTAACGCGGTGATTGCTGCGGATGCAATCAATTCCGGTAATGGCGGCAAGGTCATCGTCTGGGCGGATCAGATCACACGCTTTTATGGAACTCTGACTGCAAAAGGCGGCAAATTCAGGGGGAATGGTGGTTTGGTGGAAATTTCCGGGAAACACTACTTGGATTATCAGGCGCTGTTGGTGGATTTGACGGCCCCGGCTGGACGTCTCGGAACCTTGCTCATGGATCCTGATAATATATTTGTTCGAAATAATAATCCACTGGATGTGCCAAATTCATGGACAACCGCGTTAAATGACGTGGATTTGGCATCGGATGCGAATATCGGTGCGGGATATACCACCATAAGCGCTGGTTCGATCAATGCTGCGTTGGCGAATGTTACGCTTGCAGCGAACAACAACATTACCATTGTTGATGCGATTAATATTATCGATCCTGCGGTAAAATTCACTGCCAATGCCACTTCAATTGATGTCAACGGCGTGATCCGCGCCAATGGTGTTACCCTGAATGCTGCGACCATCAATCTGAATTCCATGGGCACTCAGGCAAATCCCACCATCAGAACTACCGGCGGCGGTCAAACCCTGAATGGTGCAGTCACCTTAAAGGCAGATGCTTGGTTGACCGATACTGCGGGTGGCGCGGTTGCGTTCAATAACACGGTGAACTCTCTGGGCGGGAATTATAATTTGGTTGTCGATTCATTGGGACCCATCAATTTCGCTAATACGGTCAACAATATCGGGGTAATGACCCTGAAGGGCGGCGGCAATACTACCTTTAACAACGACGTGGGTGCTGCTTCACTTACCGTACTGAACAAGCTTACTCTCAAGGGAAATGTTACTACCACCTTTGAACAACAATATACGGATACGCTGACTCTGGGTGGTGCTGGAACAACTCGGACCTTAAGCGGAACCGATATTACTTTTGCTGGAATTACCGGTGGTGGAAACAGCTTGACCATCAATGGTTCCGGAAATACCACTTTTGGCGATAACGTTAGTGGAGTAAACAACCTTATCACGGATGCTGCTGGCCATACATATATCAATACCCTTGTAATTAGTACTGCTGGGGGACAGACTTATAACGATCCCGTTATCCTCGGAGCCAATGTGGTTCTCGTCGATACCCTTGGAAATGGCAATATTTCATTTAACCAGACGGTAAACGCGGATAATTTTAACAATAATCGAACCTTGGTGGTGAATACAGGCGGCAATACCAAGTTTGCGGGCGCGGTTGGCAACCTCCAGGCGTTGCGCAGCGTTACCACGGATGCACCGGGGAAAACCCAATTGGGAAACAACGTCTCCACCCTGAACGAACAAACCTACAATGATCCGGTTGAATTAATCGGCAACGTTGTTATCTCAAGCGCCAACAACAACAACATTGGGACAATTTTATTTAATTCAACTCTGAACGCGGATGCGGAGGCAAACGCCCGTACCATCGCCCTGACTACTGATGGGATCACCAAGTTTGTCGGTGCTGTGGGTGGCATTCAACGTCCTCAAAGCGTCACCATCAATTACAGTGGACAAGTCGGTGAAAAGACCATCGTCGGAAGCGACTTTAAGACGATTGGCAGCATGATTTTTACCGAACCCTTGGAGCTTATTGGAAATTCCACCATTGCCAGTGGGGCGAATGTGACTTTTCAAAAAACAGTCAATGGGACCTATCAACTTGCAGTAAATTCGCCTACTGCGATTACTTTTAATGACGTGGTGGGTGGCACTCTTCCGCTGACCAGTTTGACCACCGGTAATGGCGGTAACACCGCGATCAACGGCGGGGCCGTCACCACTACCGGTAATCAGGATTACAACGACACGGTGACGCTGGGGGCGAACACGGTGGTGGCGAGCACGGGCAGCGGGAACCTGACGTTTGCGAAGACGGTGAATGCGGATGCGGCGGCGAACAACCGGACCTTGGTGGCGAATACGG
>JBAXGN010000037.1 GCA_037139415.1 Verrucomicrobiota bacterium
AGCCTTCGATCTTTGACAGGCCAGCGGGTGCAAGTCCCGCCTCGGTAATTGATGCTGAACACGAGATGATGGCTTGCCGGAATGAACGGAGGCAGGGATTGAATTGATGGCGCACAGGTTTCCCATTGCTGAACGGGGGAACGCTGATGTCACAGGTCGGTCAATGTTCAACACCCACCGCAACGATCCCTCTCCCGGCATCATCTCATCTGCATCATGGCTACTGACTCGCGGTTCGCCGCCACAGGCTGCGTTTGTCCCCCTCTCCGGGGCTGCATGTGGGCCGGCGGCACGATGGCCGAAACACTGTGCCAGGCGTCCGACCCTTCCGCCGCAAACACGGTTTGCTTGCCAAGCTGCCCGGCGTACCACATTTCCAGCACCTCAGATTTTGTATAAGGGCCGTCTGGTTCTTCGCCGGCATTGCGGATTAGGTAAACTCCGTGCGAATTAATCTGCGAGTGGCGTGATGCGGACGGTGGCCTTGGCAGTGTTGATGGCGAGGTTCCACGAGTTGGCGACGCTGGTGACGCGTATCGCGACGGTCGGATCGAGCTGCGTTTTTTTTGGTGGCACCGCTTGCAAGGTCGGCGCGGTGCCATCGAGTGCGAGCGCCCAGACGAACGTGGTCTGCGCGGTGGTGCGCCGGAAGATCGTCATGGGAATCCGGTCGGCCGTGCTTTTGCCGACGCCGGTGGTTGTGATGACATCGGTGGGCTCGCCGGCGGCAAGAGCGATGACGCCGCGCCAGTCCGGCGCGAGGTTGCACGTTTGCGCAATGGCGGCGTTGGTACGGCAGAGCGTGGCGTTCTTGAGATGCTGGTAGCCGTTCTGCGCGGGGAGCGTGAACGCGCCGCCGGGCGGCGGAGTTTGCCACGTGCCGTTGCAGTGCGTTGCAAGATCGAACGTGTGGGGTTTATCGGCAGTGATCTGGTCGGAGAAGATGATCAGGTTTTGGTTGAGCATCACAGCGGTGCGGATGAAGCGGACGCCCTTGGCGATCGGTCCGGCGTCGGTCATCGCAAAGTCGCAGCCGTGATCATTGCCGAAAGCGAGGCACTGGCCGGTGGCCTCGGCCTGGTTGCCTTCGTCCACGACGAGCGTGTTGTGGGCGAGCGTGACCTTGTCCCACTGGCCGTGCAGCGGCGAGCCGTAGGGGCGTGTGCCGGGATCGGGACAGAGCACCTTGCCGCGGGCGTAGAGCACGAAATTATTTTTGTCGGGATGCCCGTGCCCACCGCCGTGCGGGCCGTACTTCAGGCAAAGCCACGTGGCCTGCTCGCCAGCGCCGCGCTGGAGGATCGCGTAGCCGGAGTCCTGCGCGTTGCGGCTGGGCAGCGCCGCGTGCTGCGCCGAGGGCAACTGCGGCACGCCGAACCAGAGCGCCATCTCATCGCGGCGCTTGGAGTCGGCCAGCGCGACGAGGTAGACCGGATCGCGATAGCGCGCATAGGCCAGCTCGAACACGCTGCTGCGGATGTTGACCTCGCCGCTGTCGTTAAACGCCGGCAGGCTCAGGTTCGGCATCGCGAGGTTGACCGGCGCCTCGAACATTTTCTTCAGCGGCTCACCGTAGAGATTGAGGTGGCAGTTGCGCGCAGCCTCCGTCAGCGGCCAGAGCGCGCCCAAGGTGAAGAAGTGGTAACCCCACGCGCCCTCGTACCAGACACCGTCGGGCTGCACGCCCTTGGCCATCTGCGTGCGGTAGCCACGGACGGGGTCATCGATCGCCGCGCTGATGAGCGCGGTGTCGCCGAGCAGATAGCCGGTGATGCCGACGGCGCTGTTCTTCCAGCACTGGATGTTGTGTACGCCCATCTTGTGCGCAAGGATCACATCGCGCGCGGCGGGCAGGAAGAGTTTGTCGGCCAGCGTGCGGCGGTCGGCCTCGGCGAGTGTGTTCCAGATCAGGTCCGCGCCCTGCGCGACGGGAATCAGCCACATCGCCTCGTCGAGCGTCTGCGGTCCGACGCGCCCGCCGCCGATCTTTGCCTGCCCGCGCGTGGTGTGCAGCGGATAGGAGAGATAGCGCGCGGCGTAGGCGAGCAGGATGTCGCGGCCGCGTTTGGCATAGCGCGCATCGCCGGTGATCTGGAACAAAATACCGGCGTTGCGAATCGCCGTCGCGTAGCTGCTGTGCGGATGGTTGATCGCAACGCCATCAAAATCGCGGTCAGGCTTGGTCGGATCACCGGGCAGAACTTCCTTATCCACCGGGCAGATGTGCTCCCAATGCCACGGGCCGAGCTGCTTGCCCTGCGTCAGGCGCGCGCCGTGTGTCGGGCACACATACCAGTGGAACCAGTTGCCGCCGCGCGGCGGCAGCTCGATGGGCGCATTCATCGTCTTATCGAAACTCTTGCGGAACGCCGTCCATTGCGAGGCCCACGGTTCCTGCTGCACGCGCTGTTTGAGCTGCGCGATGCCGGCGTCGTCGAACAACAGTCGAGGATGCGGCGGCAAGGCTTCGGCTCCGGCCGCTGTGCCGGCGAGCAACAACACACCCAACATGGTGAGGAATAGTTTCATGATCTTGCTGTGACGACCCTTGGCCTGCGCCCATCGTGGGCCAATCGGTCACGTTGACCGAAGTTTTATTCCACTCTGCCATACCAGCAAGCCTTTTCGTGACTCGAAGCCCCGATTTCTGCTACCGGCACGCTAGCTTTCACCTTCGATCCCTTCCCGGCCAGTTTTTCCTTCAATAATTCGGCATACCAACGGTCAAACATGACTTTATTATAAGACGCGAAATCTAAAGTAAACTTTTGTCCGCAGATTTCGCAGAAGGACACCAATTCCGTTTCCCGCATTTTGGCATCTGCGAAAGATCTGCGCTCTCTGCGGATCACGTTCCCCACGCCTTTCTTTTCTCTTCCAGCGTCAGATGCTTGTTATTGTCACTCTCCTCGCCCCCACGGCGACCGCAAGCGACAACTCAAAGCGTTCGCGGACCTTGATGCTGCCAAAGCAACCGCCGAAGGCAAGGCAAAGGACCTGCCTTTCAAGACCCTTAACAGGGTCAATATGACACATTTTTAATGTGTCATATTGGCTCTTTTTTATGTATGATAAAGGACGAATAAAATGTCTAATATGCTAATATTTAATGCATTACGAAATTCAATTTGACCAACAAAACACTGGCATGGAAAATGATTATTATAGAACCATGAAACTTGCCAGCGATGGGCGTTGGTAAGCAATGAACAAACGTTGGATCTGGTTTGGGAATCAGGGCGGACACCAAGCCAGTCATGAAACCAAGTCCGCCCGGAAAGAGATGAAGTTATGAGCGCATTGACATATTGGACTCCGATGAAAGCCTGGAACCCTCTCAAAGAGATGGTTGAGTTGGAAAATCGGTTATCCACGATTTTTAATCGGACCGGGACAGTTCCGGGGGATAACAAAGAAGAAACCTTGCGGGTGACGGAATGGGCGCCGCTGGTGGACATTGCCGAGGATGACAAGGGATACACCATCAAGGCCGAACTGCCAGGGATCAAGAAGGAGGACATCGCGGTGACAGTCGAGAACGGGGTGCTGAGCATCAAGGGCGAGCGGAAATCGGAACAGGAGGAAAAGAGCAAACGGTATCATCGCATCGAGCGGTTCTATGGCCGGTTTGAACGCAGCTTTACGCTGCCGGAAGATGCGGATGGCACCAAAGTGGGGGCCGAGTACAAGGATGGGGTGCTGAAAGTACACTTGGCCAAGAGCGAGAAAGCGCTGCCAAAGGCCATCGAAGTCAAAGTGGCATAACGCGGGCCGCCAAAAAACGGTGGCGCAGCGTGGCAACACCTGCGCCACCGGCGAGGAGGTGGAACGTGAACAATCTGAAGGACCGGCAGTGTTGGGGGCCTTATGCAAGGAAAAGGCTCTGCCGGTCCTCAGTCTTTTTTGGGATACAAAGGGGCATCCGATTTGAAAAACGAGTCGGATTCGGATATTGTAAAGATGGGACATCGTTTGGCCGGGAATGCCAGACGGGAGCGAATCTGCCATGAATGCCGGGTACAAAGATTATTATCGCGTGCTGGGAGTGGAACGCGGCGCGACGGAGGATGAAATCCGGAGCGCCTTCCGCAAGCTGGCCCGCGAGTATCATCCCGATGTCGCACGCAACAAGGCGGTGGCGGAGGAAAAATTCAAGGAGATCAACGAGGCATACGAAGTCCTGGGTGATGCGGATAAGCGCCGCAAATATGACGCGCTGGGAGCGGATGGGGGCAATGCGCAGAACTTTACCCCGCCCCCGGGATGGAATCAGCGGGGAGCCAATGGCGACTCGATGCACGAGTTCCGCTTTGGCGGCACGGGTTACAGCGATTTCTTTGAACAGTTCTTTGGCGGACAACGGGCGGGATTCACGCGACGCGGGCGGGACCCGTTTGATTTTGAAACCGATACGGAGCAGGAGCAACCGCAACGGGGCGGTGATGTGGAGGGCGCGTTGATGGTGACGCTGGATGAGGCGCTGCACGGATCGGTGCGCTCCATTTCCCTCGAACGAGTGAATCCCCAAAGCGGAACCACGGAAACGCACACTTTCCGGGTGCGTATTCCCGCAGGCGTGTGCGAGGGACAACTGATCCGCGTGGCGGGCAAAGGCGATCCCGGTTGGAACGGAGCCGAGGCTGGCGACCTGCTATTGCGGGTGCGGCTGGCGCGGCATCCGGATTTTACCGTGCATGGTGCTGATTTATATCATGAACTGGAACTTCAACCCTGGCAGGCAGTGCTGGGCGCAACGGTAGAAGTGCTCACCTTGGAGGGACGCGTTTCCGTGCGGGTACCGCCGGGCACGGAACAGGGCGGGAAATTACGCGTGCGCGGACGCGGTCTGCCGGAGGCCAATGGCAAACGCGGCGATCTGTTGGTGACCATCAGCATTCTGATTCCCAAGCAGGTCAGCCGCGAAGAAAAGGCCCTATGGGAACAACTGGCACGCCTGGCCAAATAGGCCGCCCCAAGCCCACTCAAATTGTCCACGGTTCCCGCATGGAACGGGAAAGCATCCGCGCAGCCTGATCATCGCCGAGGATTTGCTCTTTCACGGAATCCCATTTGATGGTGCGTCCGGTGCGGATGGCAATGTCACTTAAATGGCTGATGGAATCAGACCAGACGGCGGTCTCCACGGGGTTAATCGTTTTCTGCCGAGTGCGCACGCCATCCACAAAGTTTTTGTAATGATTGTCGCTGTGCAGTAGATGAATTTCGCCGGGCTGAATGATTTCGCTCGCGAGGGATTCGGGTTCGGTGCGGAGCCAGCCCCGGCTGATGCTCACCTTGCCTTTATCCCCGGTGAAGACGGTCAGGTTTTCACCCGGCCCGCGGAAATGGAACGTCACGCCATTCGCGTAGCGGCCACGGACATCCCACGAGGTGGCGGTGTTGAACAAACCTTCGGTCGGGAATACACCGGTGCCCGCGTATTCGGTCGGCACCGCCTCCGGGCGATCACCCAATCCCCATACGGCCACGTCCAGCGGATGCGCCCCCCAGCCAGCGATGAATCCCAGCGCATAATCAGAGACAAACCAGGCCCCAGAACTGGTACACCGGTCCTTGGTGTAAGGCGCTGCTGGCGCCGGCCCGAGCCACAGGTCGTACTCAAAACCTTCCGGCACCGGGATGGGTGTGGTGGAACCGCCCTGGCTGCTGGCCGGGCTGACGACTTCCACAGAAAGTAATTTGCCAATGCGCCCATTGCGCACCAGCTCGCAACCATAGCGAATGTGATTGGAAGAGCGTTGCTGGGTGCCGTATTGGAACACCGCGCCATGGCGTTTGCAGGCGGCGCGCAGGGCCTGATCCTGGGCCAAGGTCAAACCCAATGGCTTTTCCACGTACACACTGCGCCCGGAACGCACCGCGAGCAAGGCAGCAGGCACATGCCAATGGTCGGGAGTCGCGATGACCACGGCATCCAGATCATCACGGGCCAGCATTTCCCGCAGATCATGGTACGGCTTGCAATAGTCGCCGCCATAAGCCTGGTTGGTCTTGGACACGGTTTTCTCGCGGCGCTCCTTGAAACAATCGCACACCGCGACCACCCGGCAGGATTTGATACCGAGAAAGCCGCCATGCAAGGCGCTACCGCGTCCGCCCACGCCGATGTGCGCGACGTTGGTGAGGTTGCTGGGCGCATCCGCGCCGAGCAGCGAGGAATGAATCAGTTGGGGGGCCAGCGTGGCGGCTCCGGCAGTGGCCAGGGTGCGTTGAAAAAATACCCGACGTGAAAGAAGCATTGGTTTCATGAGATTGGCCGATTAAGGTTTGCTGTAAATTTCCAGTTCCCGGACGGCTGGACTAAGACCGTGACTGCCGGTGATTTTCAGTTCCACGACCCGGCAGGTGACCGAAGGGAATTCGACGGTGTACCAGTTGTTGAGATATTGCGCGTTGGTGATCGTTTTCACGATCTTGTCATCGCAGAGCACTTCAAAATCTTTAGGTGCGTAATTGTGCTGTCGGTAGCCCATGATGCGCAGATAACCCACCGGTGCCGGTTGCTTGAGTTCCACCCGCAGACGGTAAAGCTTCTGATTGTCGGTCTTATCCCAATAGGTTTTCGGATCGCCATCAATGGCGGCTTTATCCCCTCCCGACGCGCCGTCGGCCTGCAACCCATCGGGACTGGTCGCCGTGGCACCCAGCGCAAGATTCAGGGACGGGATGGTTTTGCCCGGGGCGGCGGAAGGCGTGCCGACCGGTTGGGGTGCCATTCGGGCAATCGCCCGTTGGGCCAGCGCGCAAATCTTTTCATCCGGGCTGTTGGTCATGGATTGCAAATCCTTCAAGGGCGCGGCATCCGGCCAATCCGCCATGGTGCGGACGACGGCCAGTTGGATTTCGGGCGATTTGGAAAGCAGATGGCCGCGAATGGCATCCAAGGCCGGCGCGGTTCCAATCTGGCCGAGCACTTGGATGAGCGAACTCCCGGTGGCGGCGGAGGCTTTGTCCAACGCGCCGGAAACCAGCGGGACACCGCCCAAGCGGGTAGCCAGGCTGGCCAGCGCATTCTCCACGGTGGCGCGTTCGCCGGCATCCACCTTTTCCAACAATGCCACCAAAGAATTGAACGCACTGGTATCGCCGATCTTCCCGATGGCGGTGATGGCTTCCCGCCGCACCGGTTTATCGGGCGTCGCGGCCAATGCCAACAACACCGGTACAGCCGACTGCGTGCCGCGCACGGCCATGACCCGAATCAACAAGCTGCGTACGGCGGGCTGTTGGGCTTCCCGGAGAGTCTTGGCCAAACCGTCATCCACTCCGGCACCGCGCAAACGCGACATGGCTTCCATGGCTGTCTTTTGCTCATCGCCGGTGGTATCCACCGCGATTTTTGTCAGGCACGGCAGCGCGGAAGCGTTGCCGATCAGGCCCAAGGTTTGGATGGCGGCCTGGCGCACACCGGGATCACTGTTTCCGGTGGCTTGGCTCACCACCTCGACCAGCGAGGCGTCGCCAGCGATGCCGCACACAATGATGAGTTGCTCCTGCACAGGCGCGGGCAGTTTTTCCAGCGCCGCCATGGCGGACTTCAGCAGCGCCGGGCTGCGCATGGCTTGCAG
The DNA here is from genome assembly GCA_037139415.1 of Verrucomicrobiota bacterium. Taxonomy (NCBI): domain Bacteria; kingdom Pseudomonadati; phylum Verrucomicrobiota; species Verrucomicrobiota bacterium. The sequence goes on from JBAXGN010000037.1 coordinate 7,590, forward strand.
GGCGCGTAACGCGGCTTTTTGCAGCACCGCATCCTGCCCCAAGAGGGTCGGCATGATTTTAGCAGTGCCTGCTTCCCCGGAAAAACCGACATAGAGCGGAAAGGCCGTCAAGCGCGTCTGCGCCGGTTGATCGGGCGCGGTCAATTGTTCAAAAAGGACTGCGGCTTCGTGAACATTACCGATGGCAGCCAGATTCTGCCCGCACTGCAGCATGGCAGCAGCCAGATCTTGTTTCAGACCGGGCTGCACAGTCTTGATCAGGCGTTGCAAAGCGCGTGCACCTTCCACCGTGCCGATTTTGCCGAGCGCCGCCATGGCAGCACGGGCGGTGGTAGAGTCCGGATTGGCGCAGAAGGGTTCAATCACCGCAATCGCGCTGGCAGCGCGGCGGGCAGCCAGGGAATGAATCAAACCGATGCGGACCGTGTCGTTTGCGGCGGCCAGCGCTTTGATCAGCGCCTCGGTGGCAGCCGGGGCGGGAATACGCTCCAAAGCGAAGCGCGCATGGTAATTCAGGTTGGTATCCTTAATCAATCCGGCCAGCACTGGCACCTCCGCCGCTGTTCCCACCAAAGAAAGCTGTTCGCAGATGAACGGTTTGGCTTCCGAGGAAGCCTCGCCGGATAGGCGCCGCGCCAACGCCGCCGCGATCTTGCCGCGCGCATCCTCGTTTTCGGCAGCCAGGTCCACCTGTTTGGCCAGCGCGGCTAACGGCGCACGGCTGTCACCAAAATGGTAGTTAGCCACCGTTTTCAGCAAGGCGGCCAATCCCTCGTCACTGAGCGGTTCAGGCCCGCCACGAATGGTGACCTTGCCCGTGGCGGCCCATTCCGTGCCGCGCTGGAGCAGCGCTTGGAATCCGGGGGCTTCCATGGCGGTGACGTTATGCCCCAGCACCAGGTTGAAACAGCGACCCTGGCCAAAATCCATCACCATCGCCATTATTTCGTCGGCACCGGAGCCTTTTTTGTCCAGGGCGGAAAATGCGGTGGCCAACACATGTTTGTTGGGCTGGGTGGCTATGCGATGCCATAGCTCATCGGTGGTGCGGAACGGTTGCAATCCGCGCGTGATGGGATGCTCCGAATCGGTAAACTTGACTTCAAATTCATGCTGCGGACCGTGCCCGGTGCCTTTGCCCCAAGTGCCGCCGATGAGCGTTTGGAATTCCGTCCACTCCTCATAGCTGCTGCCGCCGGCATGAACCACCAAAAACCCGCCGCCCCGGCGCACGAAGTTCAACAAATCCTCGCGCATTTTGGGCGGCCAATCCGTCTTCTGCCCGGTGCCAAACGCATTCCAATTGCTGAGCAACACGTCGTACTTGGAAAAGGTTGCTCCATCGGTGGCCTCGGGGGTCTCCGTAATATCCACCTCAAACCGCCCGCAGGCAACCAGGATGCCTTTGAGCTTGGGCGTCGTCTGTTTCCAATCGTGATTATTTTGGCCGGTGAGGATCAATACGCGCACCGGCGGTTGCGCGGCTGGCAAGCACACCGGCAACAGCATCGCCGCCAGTACGGTTGCCAAGACCGGCGTTTTACCAGACAGGCGCGTTATGATCCGATGATCTATTCCGAATAACATAATGGCTTACCGTAACGGTTTGCCGTCGACGCGTCGTCCAGTTTTTGCCAATGGAGAATATTGAACATTTTTCGCCCCCCTTGACAGTCGCGCCATCCCCCATATATTTACCCCATCATGTTTGATGAGTCTGCCACGGTTGAAGGGGAAGCGGGAAAAGAGCCGCCCAGCCCACGATTACTTAAAGAATTCCGATCTGCTGGCCAGGGGTTTTGGTCGCAGGTGCCGGAGTCCGATTGGTGTGATTACCGCTGGCAGCTTAAGCATCGCATTGTCAGCCTTCCGCAATTGGAGCGGCTGATGCCCACCCTCACTCCTGAGGAACGTGCCGGCATCCAGCTCGCCTCCGCCAAGCTCTCGTTGGCCATCACTCCCTATTATTTCAACCTGATTGATCCGGCTGATGAATTCTGCCCCATCCGACGCCAGGTGATCCCGCGCGTCGAGGAAAGCCACACCTCCCCTTGGGAGCTGAGCGATCCCTGTGGTGAAGAAGCGCATTCGCCGGTGCCCGGTTTGGTTCACCGGTACCCAGACCGGGTTCTGTTCCTGGTGACGGATCGTTGCGCCTCCTATTGCCGGTACTGCACCCGCTCCCGGCTGGTCAGTAATGCCTCGGGCTACGATTTCCATCCCGAGTTCGAGCGCCAGATTGCGTACATTCAAAAGCATGAGGAGATTCGGGATGTCCTGCTCAGCGGCGGTGATCCGTTGCTGCTCAATGATGAAAAACTGGAGTACTTGCTGACGCGCCTGCGGGCGATTCCGCATGTCGAATTTTTGCGGATCGGTTCCCGAATTCCCATTTTCCTGCCGCAACGCATCACGCCGGAGTTGGTGGCCATGCTGCGCAAATTCCATCCGCTGTTCGTCAGCGTGCATGTGAATCATCCCCGGGAATTGACGCTGGAAGTGCGCGAGGCGCTGGGCCGCCTGGCCGACGCAGGAATCCCGCTGGGCAACCAATCCGTGCTGCTGCGGCACGTGAATGATCATCCCGACATCATGAAGGCGCTGGTGCAAAAACTGCTGATGTGCCGGGTGCGCCCGTATTACCTGTACCAATGTGATTTGATCACCGGCTCGGCGCATTTGCGGGCCAGCGTACGGCGTGGTTTGGAGATCATGTCCCAACTGCGCGGTTACACCTCGGGCTACGCGGTGCCCCAATACGTCATTGATGCGCCCGGTGGCGGTGGCAAAATTCCGGTGAATCCGGAATATGTGTTGGGTCGCGATAAAGACCGGTTGGTGTTGCGTAATTTCGAGGGCAAAACGTTTGAGTATCCCGAGGGACCGGATGGTGCGCCGCTGATTTCAGTGCCGGCAGCCAAGCCGGAGCCAGCGATGTTTTAGTGCCAGTGTCCGTTGAAATACGCACCGTGTAAAATCCCATAAGATTGGGGTTGAACCTTGGATAAGGCCGCAGAGAAAGTGGCAAGATGACACCTGAACTGGCATTGAAAAACAGATCGAACGTTATCGTGAGATGACGTGTGAAGAGCGCATTGCAATTTCTTTGCGTTTACATGAACTGGCCAGCCAGATGGCCCGGGTCGGCATCCGTGCTGTTCATCCTCAAGCGACCGACGCAGAAGTGGAACATGAACTGCATCAGCGGAGGAAACTGGCGTGGAAAGTTACAATGGCCTTCCAAAGGTTCCGAAAGGTACTTCCTAAATTGGAAGTGGCCTAAAAAATGGTTTCGACGCTAATAACGCCCTAAAGGAGACCCAATTGCAGCGTAAGCACACGGCGATTGGCGAATTTCCCGGTCCCCAACCGCAGTCACGCCCGTGGCGAACCGATTGCCCGCTTAACCGGACTATTTGTTCCAGAACCGCCCCCCCATCCAGCAACGTCAAAGCTCGCCAAAGCAGGGGGGAAATGTAAAAAAACAGGGTTGACGGCTCCAAGAGCGGGATTTAGCGTTCCCGCCATGAAATACACCTTCCCACTCCTCACTGCCCTGCTGCTGGCACCGCTGGTCGCGTTGCCCGCTGCCGATACTTCCCGCCAAGGCGGCGTGCCGGTAGTGTTTTGGGCCTCGGAACCGATCTTGCCCGGAGAGACGGCGCTGCTCTTTGGCGACAGCATCGGGCCGAATGTGAAGGCGGTCGGCTGGCGGGTGCCGGATGCCGCCATCGTCGCTCCGCCGCTGAAAACGGCATTCGCGGAAGCAGGTGCCGTGCCGCTCGAAGTGCTCCAGGCCTCGGACCTCTCGGCGAAGGTGCGGCTGCTGGCGGATTGGAAGACCGGCTTGTTCGCCGTCAAACTCACGGGTACCGGCGGCACGTCGGCGACGATTTTTCTGAACCGCACAAAGCCTTGGTGGTGGCTCGGTGGCGAAAATGAAAACGCATTTGTTGGCGAAACGATCCGCGTGTTTGGAAATAATTTTGGCGACAAGACGCGCGCCTGGCTCATCGGCCATGGTGCGAACGTGGAACTGCCCGGGGTGAAGGCGGAGAAATACGCGGCCAGTTTCAATCTGCCGCCGACCCTTTCGCCGGGCGAATATGCGCTCTGGGTCCACAACGGTTTTGGCGGTGATGCGGGTTTCGGCGAACCACTCGCGGTCCGCGTTGCCAAGCGCGAACCGTGGCCGACGACGCAGTTTAACGTCCGTGATTTTGGCGCGCGCGGCGACCGGGTGGGCGGGAAGGGCGAAAATTTGCAAGATGACACGCCGTCGTTCGAGGCGGCGTTGGCCAAAGCGGCGGCCAACGGCGGCGGCGTGGTCTTTGTGCCGCGCGGCAATTACAAAATTACCGGCAAACTGGTCATCCCCGCGAAGACGGTTTTGCGCGGTGAGAAGCGCGAGTGGGTCTGGTTGTATGCGCCGAAGGAATTGCCGGAGTTCGACACGGTGTTGGCTGGCAACGGTGATTTTGTTGTCGAGGAACTCTCCATCGTCGCGCAAACCGCGCGGCGCCTGGTTGTCTGCCCGGACATACCTTCGGCCTATTCTCACGCGCGGGGTTATGTGCCGGCGCAAAAGTTCGGTCACAACGCGCATCTGCGCCGTCTGATGTTGCAACACGTCCGCTATTCGCATCGGTCCCGGTTCCCAGACGGCGATCCGATCAAGACGACCGAGACCGAAGGCATGACCACCATCATGCTGGCCGGGCCGGACATGGAAATCTCCGACTGCGAAGTGGTCAGTGCCGGCGGCCCGTTCGCGCTTTTCGGCGCGCATCGCTGTCGTATCGTCGGGAATCGTCTCGGCAACGGTCGCGGCGGCGCCTACCTGACTTGGGATGCCCGCGAAATGGTCTTCGAAAATAACCTCATCGAGCCGCGTGACAGCGAAGGGACCGGTGGCGGTTTCCAAGGCCAGGCTTACCGCGTGCATTTTGCGGGCAACACCTTCCGCCACATGTATGGCATTGATCGCGAGGCGCTCTCGTTTGACTCGCCCTATTTCGCTGCGTGGCGGGGCCAGGCTGTCAAGGTGGACGGCAACTCGTTGACCGTTCGCGATTACTCCGGCGCGGCGAAAACGTGGACCCCCGGCGTGCTCAAAGGCCAGGCCTGTTACGTTGCGTTCGGCAAAGGTCTCGGCCAATATATTCCGGTCGTGGATAATTCGGAGACGACCGTCACCCTGGCGCGTCCGTTCGCCGTGCCGCCTGACGAGACCAGCCACCTTGCGTTCGTCACGGCAAAAACCGAAACGGTGGTGGCCAACAATACCTGTTCTGATGCCAGCGTGGCGATCCAACTCTACTGCCAATGTTATGGTTTGATCGTGGATGGCAACCGCTCCGAACGCACCGGGGGGATGCATGGCTTCGGTGGGGGCAACGGTTGGAGTGAGAAGAAACAACTGTTTCATCTCACGATTTGTTGTTTCAACCAGTTCCTGAACAACGATCTGTCGCAAGGCTTTGTTTATCAACAAGGCCAGTCCATGAGCGGGGTTGTGGGCCCTTGCGTCGAAGGCACTGTGAACCAGCCGCCCGCCATCATCGGCATTGGCAACGTCGTTCGCAACAACACTGCCCGCGACAATCAGATTTTCGGTTCGATGGCCGGGCGCCCGCATCCTTTCAAGCTCGCCCCGCCTGCTGACGGCACGGGGTATGTTTGCCGCGATACCCTCATCGAGGGCAATATCATCGCCGATACGCCGCTGGCGCTGGACGTGTATCCCTTTCATCGCGACACGCTGCTGCGAAATAACCGCATTGAGCGGGCGTTGCGGCCGTTGCGTGACGACGGAACCAACACCTGGATTCATCCCGCCGAACGGCTCGGCTACCAAGTCCAGGGCGTGAAGTTCCTGCTCGGTGAAAAAGCCGGCATCAGCACCATCGAACGTGCTGTTACCGAACTCGCGAACCGCCCCGCAGCGTCGCCAGAGCTGGCCGATCAATGCGCGCGGCTGCGCAAGCAACTGTGGGACGAAGTTGCGCGTTGTCAGCCGCAGGGCACCACGCCCGAGATGGCGGCGTTATTGGTCGGCCTGCGCTGTGACTTCTCGCCGATGAAATCGTTCGCTTCCGGCAAGGCAGGAAAATCCGATGTCGCCGTTGACGTTCGCACCGAACCGTGGTCACCCGAAGTCGGCGTGCAGTTCGAGGTGGTTCCCCCATCGGGCTGGAAGGTCGCCAACAGCGGGGCGGTACAGATGCCTCCCTTCCAAGTTGTAAACTTTAAATCGTCCGTGACCGTGCTGGAAAAGGCGGATGCGAAGTTTCTGCCCGTGCGTTTCAACCTGACCCTGGACGGCGGCGCGCTGACCGTCGTGGATCGCCTGGATATTGCGGGACGCGACTTGTCTCGTTGGATGGTCATCGGTCCGTTTGCCAAAGTCAGCGGCGCGCTCCCCGACACCAGCATACATCCTCCGGAACGACGGCTCGACTTGGGCGCAGAGTATGCCGGACTCACCGGCCAGGTCAAATGGCAGCCGGTCGAGTTGCCCAACAAGTATCTGACTTTGAGCAAACTTTTCGGAACAGCCGAATCCGTCACCGCATTCGCGGTGACTTGTCTGCGTGCCGACCAAGCGATTCCCATCGAACTCAGCGTGACGTGCCGGGGCGGTTTGCAACTATGGCTCAAAGAACGTCTCGTGGTCAGCATGGCACCCCACGGTTTCAAGACGCTGCGGCTCGATTTGCAGGAAGGTGACAATATTTTACTTTGCAAATCGTCGGTGGAGAGCGGCCCATGGGAAGTCACGGCCGAGTTCAAGGAACTTTCTTTGGACGAGCAAACCCATGTGCGGCAAGTACCGTTGGCTGAGCTGAAGGCGCTGAAGGCGCTCGCTCCACCTTCTCCGAAACCGCCGCGCGCCGGCGCGCTGCAAGAGAGCGGCGGGGTTGCGTGGCGGCAGGTCCATGCCGACGACTTCGATGGTCGTCTCCTCGGCAACTCATGGAAAGTCGTCTCCGGTCAATGGTTCATTCAGGACGGTGCGCTGGTCGGCAAAGAACCTTCCTTCCTTGCGTTCACGAAGAAAATTTCCCCACCCGTGCGCATCGAATATGACGCGCGCAGCGAATCGCCTGCCGATCTATCCTGCTTCTGGTTGCCGGACCCGGCGAAAATGGGAAGCGGTTACCTCTTCGCGTTTGCCTCCGGCGATATGGGCAGCCGCATCCTGATCGCTGGAAACAAAGTGGCAAGTTCCGATTCGTCGCTGGCCAAGGGCGCGCCCAATCAGTGGTATCACGTCATTGCTCAGGTGTTGCCCAACGGCAAGGTGCAACTCCTCATTGATGGCAAGGAACTGTTGACCGCGCGCAGTGATCCCAAGACTGCGCGGCCTGCTTTCCCCGGTTTGTGGACCTGGGGCGGCAGTCAATTCAGGAATGTGCGTATTTATTCGGGTCCCGACCAATGAAGTTCACTGAACTGATAGCAACCTGAAATACACCCTCCTCACCACTCCCCGTGCCGCTGAAACTTGCCACGCACTGCCTGGCCAAACGCCGACGCTGCCTCATCAATCGCCTGCAGAATTTCGGCGCTCGGTTTGCCGCTGGCACTGCGCGCCGCAGGAATGAGCGTGTTGCATTCGTTGGCATCCATAAAACGGGCCGCTTCCAGTAAATCTCGCTCCTCACCGAACGGCAGTGCCAGGAAACCGTGCTTATCAGCGTGGATCAATTGGCCCGGCCGGATTTTGCGGCCAAATACTTCGACTTCGCCCCCCCAGCGCATGGGTGCCACACACGCATGGCCTACGCAGAGACGGCGCGCCAGCGCTTTGAATCCGGCGTTGTTCATTTCGTCCACGTCACGGATGCAACCGTCAATGATGCTGCCCACGCAGCCCAGCGCACGGTGGATGTTGCTGTTGACCTCTCCCCAAAAAGCGCCCACATGGTTCGGCTTGTCCAGGTCTTGCACCACTACGATCTTGGGGCCGGACACGCTGGCAATATACTGGCGGTATTCGCTCCAAGCTTTGGGATGTTTTACTGCATACTTGCGATTGCTAGGCTGGATGATCACCGTCACCGCATAGCCCACCATTGGTCCCATGTGCGGCATGAAATCACGGGTTTCCTCGCGGTTAAAGGCGTCCGTCGTGGCGTCATGCTTGGTAATTTGCTCCCAGCCATTGTAAATGGTAGGCGTATTCCACCGTTTAAGCTGCAGTAAGTCAGCGTGAGTTAGTGGATGGGGTTTGATTTTGGATTTGGTCATAATTCTATCAATCTACCGTCGTTCAAAATGAGAACGCTGATGAATGAGGAGCGCCTGCGCAAAAGCCAACCGCCCGGCAAATTTTGCCGCAAACAAACGAATGGGTGGGCCACTCAAATCTCTCATGCGCGCCCTAAACTAGCGCAAAACCATCCGCTCGACTACGGAAATGATGCCGTTGATCTTCAGATCATCTCCCAAGTTTCTCATGGAAAATTCCGGCGGAACGCTTATGCTGCCGCCATGTCTGGCAGCAAAAACAGCTTGGATGAGCGAGCACGGAATGCCCGTGGTTGCGGAATAAGTGTTTTTTCCGAGAGTTGGTTGCTGTCCATGTTGATTATGAATCTTGCTTTAATGGCCCAGGTCGCTGGAGATAGTCCTTCATTCTTGTGGAAACAGTTGCCACCCATCCCGGATCGTGAAGGGTTTGCCGGTGCTTTTGCGGGAGTCAGTCAAGGGTCTCTGCTAGTGGCAGGCGGAGCCAACTTCCCGGGGAAAAAGCCTTGGGAAGGTGGCAAAAAGATTTGGTACGACGGCATTTTTGCCCTTGCCACTCCCACCGGTGAATGGAAAAAAGTGGGTAAACTGCCGCGCCCCTTGGGTTACGGTGTCTCGGTAACGACAGCCGAGGGCATGGTTTGTGTTGGGGGCAGCGACCTAGAGCGCCATTACGCGGATGCTTTTATGGTAACCCTGTCGGGTAGTAGCGTGAAAATCAGGCTACTCCCGTCGTTGCCAGTACCCATGGCTAATGGAGCGGGGGCGGTGGTGGGCTCGGTCCTTTACGTTTTTGGCGGCTCAGATGTTCCTGGCGAGGTTTCGGTGTTTAACCGGTTGTTTGCTTTGGACCTCTCTGCGCCTGCGGCGTGGAAAGAGCTTGAACCCTGTCCTGGCAAAGCACGTCTGCTGCCAGTAGCGGCATCGCTGGCGGGGACGTGCTATGTTGCCGGTGGCGCCACATTGCAAAATAGCACCAACAAAATGACCCGCGTATATCTTACCGATGCTTGGTGCTATCAACCTGCCAAGGGCTGGAAACGCCTTGCTGATTTGCCCAGGCCTTGCGTGGCCGGACCTTCCCCGGCGCCCGTTTGTGGTAACCGCTTTTACCTGGTGGGCGGGGATGATGGTTCCCATGTGGGGTTCACTCCGCCGGATAAACATCCCGGGTTTGCCAGGGACATTCTCGTTTACGACACGATCACCGATGCCTGGCAGGTGGCGGGACCAGTGCCTGCCCCGCGCGCCGTGCTGCCGGTGGCGTTTTGGCAAAACCAGTTTGTCATGCCCAACGGTGAAATTCGTCCCGGTGTCCGGTCGCCGGAAGTCTGGTCATTGAAATTGGGGGCCGAGCCATAACCTGCCATGAACAAATCCAGCAATTTCAAAAGACGCATGTGGCTGATCGTCGGGGTACAATGGATAAGAAATTGCGCCCGATCCACAAAGTCCGCTCGCCACCTTGCGGATGCGTCGAATGAACGATCTCCCTTGCCGTCAAAATATTGCGTAATATGAGCCGATTTTACACCATTTTCGCAGTTACTGTTTCGCTGCTGGCACCGCTGCCCGCGCTGCGCGCTGCCGAAACCACACCGGCTGTTGTGGGCGTGGCTGGCAATCTTGCTGTCACATCCACACCGGCAGCCTCAGGCATCGCGATGGTGGCACCGAACCCATTTCAGCGGCGCAATCTTTTTGGGAAAGCCACCAAGCCGCGCTTTGAACTGCGAGACCGGGACTGGCCGGTCAAGGTAGGCGATGCCAGTATTTGCCTGTGGAAAGACGATGCCGTTGCGGCCGCATCCACGGGTGTTGATGACAACTGTGCCGCCAACCTGCCGTGGTGGCTGGATATGTGCAAAAAATACGGTTTACGGCCCACCTGGTGGCTTATCACCGGCAACGTCAACGGCAAGAACGCAAACGGCGGCACTTGGGACGCCTGGAAGAAGGTCCTGGCGGCAGGCTGCGACGTGCAGTCCCACACCGTTAACCATTTGCACACCGAGTCGCCAACATGGAAGAACATGGAAACCGAATACGCCGATTCGCAAAAGACCGTTAACGCGAACGTGCCGGGTGCCCGATGCCTCACCCTCGCCTATCCCGGCGGTAAAAATCAGGCCCTGAATGATCCGGCTCTGGCGGCGAAGTATTATATTGCGGGACGCACCGGTGTCGCAACGATCAACCCAGCGAATGCCATCGACTATCTTCAGGTCCATGCCACGAGCGCTTTCAATATCTCTGAGGCCAAATTTCCCGGTGGCAATCTGGTGACCGTGTTTGAGAAGTCGCCTAAGAACGTGTATTGGCGTGGTTGGTGGGTCGGGTTCTTCCACTGGATCAAGACTGATGACGCGGCCCAAATAGCGAGCTGTGAAAAGCGGTTCACCTATATTCAAGGGAAAGTCCAGAGCGGCGAATTGTGGTTGGGGCTATTCCGCGAGGTCGCCATGTACGGTCAGGAACGTGACACGTCCAGGTTGGAAGTGAAGAGCGTTGCACCCGACAAAATTGTATTCACCCTGACCGACGAGATGGATGATACCTTGTTCGACTTCCCGCTGACCGTGAAGGTGCGGCTCGACTTGGATGCCTATGGCGGCTCAAAAAGCATCCCAGGCCAGGCCACCGAGTGGTTTGCCTTGCAGCAACTCAAGGGCCGCTGGTGGTTGGTTACGCCGGAGGGCCATGGGATGATCTCCTTGGGCGTGGTGCATATTATGGCTACCGCTACGCTTCCGATCTACGAGGCGGCGTATCATAGTGATCAAACCGCCTTGACGAAGGATGTGGCGGACAACCTGCGGCGTTGGGGATTCAATAGCGCAGGCTATGGGGCGGTTTGGAAAAGCAGAGATCAGGCGATGATGAGCGAGTTGCCACTGATGGTTTCGTTGGAAGACCTGCTTGGCATTTCAAGGTTTTCGAAAACTCCTGAGCGGCTCGATTTGTTTGATGAATCCGTGCGCGAGACACTTGCCAATCGGATTGCGCAACACGTTAATCCGGTCAAAAACGCGAAAAAACTGATCGGGTATTTCTACGTGGACCTGCCCCTGTGGTGGAACCAAGCGGCGCGAAAGAAAGAGAACGATTGGGCAATTGCCTATCGCAAACTGACGGCCACAGCGCCGGGCAAGGTGCAGTACGTGGATTTTCTGCTGACGCGGCACAAGGTGATAGCGGCAATCAACCAGGCGTATGGCACGAGTGCAACGGATCGTGCGGGGCTCCTGGCGGAAACCGCTTGGGCCAATGTTAAACCAGACGCACCGACGGTCATGGAAGATGACAAAGCCTTCGTGGTGATTGTCGCACGAAAGTATTACCAGCTTTGCCACGATGAGATTCGCAAGCTTGATCCGCATCACCTGATTTTTGGCGACCGCTATGCAGGGACGGATTTACTGCTGCTTGAATCAGTCCTCACGGAAGCGGCACCGTATCTCGATGGAGTGGCGATTCAGCCCTTCGACCGGGACCGGTATAACACAGAGTTGTATGATAAGATTGCTGCAATCACCGGCAAACCGATATTGTTCTGCGATTTCGCGGTGAATTTTTCCGCGCCTAAATATCCAAATGGAATGTGGGGGTCATGGCCGACGGAAGACCAAGCGGCGGATGTCTGGTCCCGATATCTGGATGATGCGTTCGGGCGTCCGTATATGGTTGGTATTCATCGCTGCGAATACATTGACCTGCCCCGCGAGAAGGTGCTGAAGCAGGGGTTGATTCAGCAGGACGGACGCCCATACGCCCGGACGGTACAGCGCTACGCGGAGATTCACAAAAAGTTGTACCAGCGCATGTATGGCGGGAAGCCCGGTGAGTGATTTTGTGGAGTGCCTGGAATACAGCGCTTTCCTTCATGAAAATATGAAACGCCACCGGTCTGGAAACGTCAAAGAACAGCCAATATGGGGGGGGGGTCCGTTCCGTTGGTCGCATGGATATGCGACTTTGTCCATGGCTTCCAACAGTGATACGCTGGAAAACGTAACGACGGACTATATTGGCTAACGCGGTTTGCACGTGCGCCCGCTAAATGAAATAATCGGAGATTATGAATATGAAAATCACGCTATCAGTTCTTGCGGCCCTGCTACTGGTTCCGCTGGCCCGGCTAAATGCCGCAGCCCCCGAGGCAACAGCTTCTGCCACGCCAGTGCTGGAGATCGACTTCAAGGCTCCCACCACTCCGGTGAGCCCGATCCTTCATGGCCTGATGACCGAAGAAATCAATTATTCCTATGATGGTGGCCTTTACGCAGAATTGGTTCGCAATCGTGCATTTTTAGATTCACTCCCCACCAACCAGCCGCCTCATTGGACCGTGATCAAGCAGACCGGCGCGGATGGGGCCATCCGCGTGGTGACCACACATCCGCTCACGCATGCGTTGCCCAACAGCCTGGAGGTGGAAATCAAAGCTGCCACGGCAGAGCAACGCTTTGGGGTGGTCAATGACGGCTACTGGGGCATACCTGTCAAGCCGAACACCACCTATCGCGCGGCCTTTTACGTCAAAGGCGACATGATCAGCAAGAATCGAAAAACCGGCAAACCGGAAAGGAATCCCTTTACTGGTCCGTTGAGGGTCAGCCTGGAAAATGCCGACGGCTCCAAAGTGTTTGCCCAGGCACAGACGCCGGCGGTCAACAAACAATGGCAGAAGTTTGAACTCACGCTGACCACCGGGGCGGATGTGGCGCCTTCGGCAGACAATCGTGTGGTCATATCCGCCCAAGACACGGGCAAGTTTTGGCTCAGCCTAGTCTCCCTGTTTCCGCCCACGTACCACAACCGTCCCAACGGTTTCCGGGTGGATATCATGGAAAAACTGGCGGCCATGAAACCGAAGTTCATCCGGTTCCCCGGCGGCAATTATGTCGAGGGAAATACCCTATGGGAACGGTTTGACTGGAAAGCCACGTTGGGGCCATTGCCGTTCCGTGCGGGACATCCCAGTTGCTGGAATTACCGTTCAACGGACGGCATGGGGCTGTTGGAATTCATGCACTGGTGCGAGGATCTTAACGCGCAGCCGGTGCTGGCCGTATTCGCCGGGTACTCCCTCCGTCAGCAACCCGTGGAGCCTGGCCCGTTGCTGGAGCCTTACGTGCGAGAGGCCCTGGAGGAAGTCGAATACCTGATTGGCGACGCCAAAACCACCTATTGGGGCGCGCAACGCGCCCGGGACGGGCATCCCGAGCCGTTCCAGCTCACCTATGTGGAGATTGGCAATGAGGATTACTTTGATAAATCCGGCAGTTATGACGCGCGCTATACGCAGTTCCACGACGCCTTTAAAGCGAAGTATCCGCAACTTCAACTCATTGCCACGGATCGTGCCGCCAAAACCCGCACGCCCGACCTGTATGACGATCATTACTATCGCAACGCCCAGAGCTTTTACAAAGACCTTAGCCATTACGACAAGATGGACCGCAAGGGACCGAAAGTTTTTGTGGGCGAATGGGCCACGCGGGAAGGCGATCCCACGCCGAATTTCAATGGCGCACTCGGGGACGCTGCCTGGATGACCAGCATGGAACGCAATTCGGACCTGATCGTGATGCACTGTTATGCACCGCTCTTCGTCAACGTCAATCCCGGCGGCATGCAGTGGAAGACCGACTTGATCGGATACAACAACCTGGAGAGTTACGGTTCGCCTGCTTATTACGCGCAGGTAATGTTCGCCAGCCACATCGGTGATGCGACACCGAAGTCCGAACTGAAGGCCGATGCCAGCGTGTTTCTGCCCTACTCGGTAACCCGGCAAACCGCCACCGGCAAGGTATTCCTGAAGGTCGTGAACCCTGGGGCTGCTCCCCAATCCGTGAAAATCATGCTCAATGGACTGGGCAAAGTGAGCAAAGAGGGTGAAGCCATTACGCTGAGCGCCAGCGATTCAAAAGACACCAATTCCATCACCGAACCGACAAAAATCGTGCCGGTCACGGCACCGTTGAAAGACGTCGCGTCCGACTTTGTTTACACGTTTCCTGCGTTGTCCATCACGGTGCTGGAACTGAACACACGGTAAGCCATGCGCGTGATCATAACGACTAACGGGCAGATGCAGGTTGGCTGAGGTAAAAATCAATACCATGCAACGTCTTTTTATCATCTTTGTATGTTGCCTGATCGTCCCGCGCACTTGGGCGGCAACGAAGGACGAATACCGTGCTGCCACGGTGAACGGGATGCGCGAGACCGTGTCGTTTGGCCGGGCCAAGAGTACGACCAAAAAGGTCCTGACGAGCACAAAGGACGGCAAGATTGCCGTTATCGGGCGCGGAGAGATCATGCTGATCTCGCAACTGCTTCTCGCGGGGCGACCGACGAATGATGCGGAACTGCTTGGTCTGGCGCGCGACCTCGTTCTTGCCTGCAACAAGGCCGCGCTCGATGGTTACGATACGCCCCAGTTGAACAGTCTGGAGCAAATTGGTTTTTCCCTGCGCGAACTGGCCCTGGCGGTGCCGCAGCTCAAGGAATTGAAGCTGTTGACGGAACGCGATGGCCAGCGTGCCGACGAAACCCTGAAGAAAGCCGCAGATTTTCTGCCGAGGTATATGCCCAAACCGGGCGACGGGAATATTGCGCAACGCTACGCCTTGGGCCTGGCCACGGTTTGTACCATGTTTCCCGGCGATCCACGGGTGCCACAATGGAGGGCGTGGGCGGCGATACCTTTCTTGCACCTGTTGCACTTTCCTGATGCGGAAGGCCTGCCGGGTTCAAAACGCCGCGTTTTGGAAAAACAGGGTACGCGCTGGAAGTTTGTGGAGGATACCAAAGCGTTTGAGAAGATTCAGACCGTGGATATCTCCGAGGATTCCAGCGCGTATCAGGCGTCAACCATCGTGTCTTGGATGGGCATCGCGCGGTTGATCGGACGCGAGGCCGAAATCAAGACGCCGACCGTTGAGGCTTTCATTGATCGCTTTTATCAGCAGTTGATGCCGATTGGCATTCTGCCGGCCTATGGTGACGCCGAGTGGAATGGCTCGCCCGCTCTGTGGATCAGCATTTTTGAATGGGCCGGGACCACGTTTCGCCAGCCTAAATATCGTGCCGCTGCGGATGCCATCTTCCGCTACCATCAGGAGCGCGGACTGGTGATTGGGGACTTGAGCGAAGCGGTGGAATACGCGGATGAAACGCTCAAGCCCGAGCCTACCCCTCGTAGCACCGGCGTCCCCGCCGGTGTTCCTCGTACTCCAGGCGTCTCACCCGCCTCCCGCAGCTCAGTTCTCCTCCAGCGGGTGAGCGGTCGCGGTGAACGTATCCCGGACAAGGTGGTTTTGCGCGGCAGCGAGGCGAATGACAGTGCCACCCAGCCATACGTGATGATGCAGGCCACGGAGAGTCTCGGCCACTCGCATCCTCATGCGGGCTCCATCAGCGCCTATTGTGCGGGCGGTGCCGTGTTGCTGCATACCCTCGGTTATGATGCTACTGCCACGCCGCTGCACCAAAGCTTTATTTTGCGTCCGCCCGACGAGCCATTTCTCAACTTCTTTGGCGATCCCAAAGGCACGCTGCTGGGAAAAATCATGCCCGATGGCCAGCGCCTGACTTCCAAGATCATCTCCGATGACCGCGAAGTGCGCAGTGCCGCGGTGCGCGATAGTCAGAACGTCGCCTATGGCCGGGTTGTTTGCGACTACCTTACCGCCTGGCAGCCCAAGAAAACGTTTAATGGACACGCCTTCCTGCACACCCGTGAGCTGGCACTCGACAAGCAATCCGGCCTGCTCTGCGTGTTCGATACCGTGGAGAGCAAAGATGATTTTGAGGCTGCGTTCGGCCCGGTTTGGCATATTCAGCATGTGCTGGCAAAGAACGCCCAGGGCTTCCTTTGCCAGACAGACTTCCAAAGCCGGCAAGATGGCAAAACGGACGCCACCAAACCGCGACCGGTTTGGATTGCCATGGCCGGTCCCGCCGGTACCCAGTTGAATTCCGTGTTTTGGAAATTTACCGCCCGCCATGGACACAGCGAACTACCGCAAGAGCGGCACCTTACCGCTGAGTGGCGAGGGAAAGTCACCGTCGGCCAGAAGGTCGCATTTCTGACGGTGTTCGTTCCACTGCCTGAAGGAACGACCGCGCCCCCGAATGATCTGAAGTTCAGCGTCGAAGCTGGTCATGCCTCGATAACACGCGGAGCCTTCACCTATGCGTTCCCGAACGAGAAATGAGATCAGCACCTGCAAATTTAAAGCGATGAAATTCCATGCATCGTAACTGAAGGCAAAAACAGATGAAGCAAATTACCTTGGTCACCTTCATCGTTCTGCTTGTGGCACCGCTCTTGGCTGCTGACGCGCCATTGTCGTCGAACCCCTATGTGCCGCTCTTCGAGCAAATCTTCACCCGCAATGAACCGGCGGTGGCGAAACGCTCTGCTTTCGAGAAGTTGTGTCTCGCAAATGTCGGGATGCGCCTGGCACAACGAACCGGACGAACCGAGTACCGCACCAAAGCCGCTGCGCTTTTTGAATCAGCTCTGCCGGAGGTTGTCAGCAAGCCCAGCGACTTTCATACCCAACGTACCATCGCGCTCGCCCTCTTGCCACTACGGCAATCGGGCCTGATTAAACCGGACACGGAGCAGACGCTGCGGATCATCGCATCGAAAACCTGGAAGGAGTTTCTCGCTGCTCCCGAGGGTTCCGAGCAAGGTGATGTTGACCATAACATCCGTCTCGCCCAAGCCCTAAGCTGCGCGGCATTCGCCAATTTTTTCAAGGACGACAAGACGATGGACTCAGCGCCCATCCGAACCCGACTTGACCACTATTGGAGCAAGATCAAGGCAACCGGTGATCTGGATGAAGATGCGAGTAACTATACTGGCCTAGGAATTGTCCACTGCATTGAGTTGGCGCAAATGCTCGGGCATGAGGAGGATCTTCGTGCACCCGGCTTTCGCCGCATGTTTGCAAGGCAGCGCGATACGATCTCGACCACCGGGCTATTGCCCGAGTTTGGCGACGGTTTTTTCCACCTGGACCGCGATGCCTTCGACTTCGTGTATTTGTGTGAATATGCCGCAAAGGTTTTCGACGACCCCACTTATCTCACGGTTGTGCGCCGTCTCTACGACCCGGTGACGTTTGCAAAAGCGGTGCCAGACGAATGGTGCCGCGCTATTTCCCTTCTCGGGCTGGAACTTTCCCGGCGTCTGCCGGAGCCACTTCCCGCCGCTTCGCTGGTCAACTACCGGGCCAACCGGGTTAGTCCGCAGCCGGTGGTGGACAAGCTTATTCTTCGCACCGGCACCGAGCCCGGCAGTGCCATGGTGTTGCTGGATCTCTATGCCGCAGGCAGTCATGCGCATCCTTCCAAGGGGCCATCAGTGGCCTACTATGAGGTGGATGGCGTGCCGCTTTTTCACAATCTCGGTCGTCATCGCACCCGTTCTGCGATCACGGGCAATAGCTTCTGGGCGCTTGAAACGCCTCGCGCTTTTCCCGGGGTCTGGAAACCCGGCGAGTGGTTTACGATGTCCATTCCGGCAGAATTGATGCTCCAAGACGCGGCGGGCGCATTGCAAGTGGGCGACCGCGTCACCCTACGCAATTTCGAGAATCGCGGAACCAAACAACTTTGGTTCGATAATCTGCGGCTGGACGGCACAGTGGGCGTGAAGTTGCTGGATGGGTTTGAAAGTGAGAAGACATGGCATCGCAACCTCGCCTCGGCTCCAGGGCTCAAGGTAGTAACCTCACCCGAACACACTCAGGGCGCCGCCTCCCAAAGCCTGAACTGGGGTGTGCTCAAGTCTGGCGCCTACGCCCGCATGTTGGCCGATGCCCGCAGCTTCACCTTCAAGCCCGGTGAGTTTAACACGCTGAAAATAGATGTGAAATACGATGGCATCCGCCCCTATCTGCACTTGCGCGACCTTTGCCAGCAGATTGATCTCGGCGACCATGCGCTGCCTTATCACGTCGGCTCCGCCCGCACCGAACAACGCGAACGCGATGCTTTCGGGGAAGTGGTCTTCAGCCGCTATATCGTCGCCGATGCCCAACTCACGCGCCGGATCGTGCTCACTGCGGAAGGCTGCCTGATCATCCACGACCGCTGGTCTTCTGGAAAATCGCAGCCGAAGTGGACCGTCGGCCAGCTCTGGCAGTTCTACGCGTTGAAGGATCACGGGGCGGATTGGTTCTGCGGAGACGATGACGGGGCATTCACGGTGCCGGATGGGCATGGCGGCACGAAGTCCGTCACGCGCCGGATGCTGGTGAAGTTTGCGATGGGGCCGAACGCCGACACCTTTGTCGAGCAGGTCAATCAGTCCTATCTGGCTCCGAATCCAAAAAACCGTCCGCAAGATAAATTTTTTACGACCGGTAGCCGACGCATTGTTTCCTCCGGCGAGGAGGCATCTTTCACCCTTGTCGTTGTTCCGCACGATCCCGACCAGAACGCGAAGTCCCTCGCGGGCGCAATCCGTTTCAATTCAACGCCTGATGGTGTCGAAGTTGTGCTCAACCAAACCGCTGCCGCTGCTCCCGTTCGGATTGGGTTGTTCCGTGATGGTCGCTGGGAAGTTTCACGCAAGCATTGAGATGAACCATTTTCAAAAATCGAAGGATAAAACAAATGAAGCAGATTAAAACCCTGATCCTCACCGCGATGCTTTTGGTCGCCGGCAGTGTTTGCGCCGCGCCGGTTTCATTGACCGTTGATCCCGACAGGGTCGTCGGCCACATTGACGAACGGCTCTACGGTCAGTTTCTCGAACACATTTACCATTCCTGTAACGGCGGTCTGTGGGGCGAGGTCGTCTGGAACCGTAGCTTCGAGGAACTGCCACCGGTGAAGAAGGGCGAGAAACGTCGTCCGGATGCGTTTGCCCGACATTGGGAGATCATTGGGGCTGGCCAGGTACGGCTCGACACGAACCAGCCGTTGAACGGCTTGAAAAGCGTGAGAATTACCACTGCCGACGCAGTGGCCGGCGTGGTCCAGAAAAACTATAATTTGCGTGGTGGCGATACGTTTCGCGGCTCGCTCTGGGCGCGTGGTGATGGTGCGCTCACGGTTAAACTCGGCGATGCGGAACAAACCATTCCGTCAGTGACCGCCGAATGGAAGGAATACCCGCTCACACTCTCGCCGAAATCCGGTGACACGCTCCAAATCAGCGCGCGCGGCAGCGTCTGCATTGATCAGGTGAGCCTCATGCCCGACGCCGCGCGGGCGACCGGCGGGTTTCGTCCCGATTTGCTCGATGCTGTTGCGGCATTACGTCCGCCGACGATTCGTTGGCCCGGCGGCAGCTTCGTGGGAGGCTACAAATGGAAGAACGGCATCGGCCCGCAACACCAACGCGTCAGCAAGAAAGGCTGGGACGAACTCGATCCGCTCAGTTTCGGGGTTGATGAGTTCATGGCGCTCTGCCGCAAACTCGGCGCGGAGCCGGTCATCTGCGTGGACATGGGCGTGGACAAACCGGAGCTGGTGCAGGATGCGTGCGACTTCATTGAGTACTGCAATGGGCCGACGACCTCGAAGTGGGGTGCCGTCCGTGCCGCCAACAGCCACGCCGCGCCGTATCGCGTGAAGTACTGGGAGATCGGCAACGAAGTCTGGCGTCTGAAGCCCGAGGAGTACGTCGGCGTCGTCAAACAGTTCGCCCCGGCTATGAAGCAAGCAGACCCGGCGATCCAGCTCATTGCCTGCGGCAGCGGACAGCTCGGCGGACATTGGCGCGAGGGCGATATCGCGGTGATCGAGCAATGCGCGGAACTGGTGGATTACCTCAGCGTTCACCACTACGAAAAACCAGAAAACTTTGCCGACGGCCCGGCTGCCGCCGAACAGTTCTGGCAGACGCTGGCCGCGCGCATCACCCAGTCGAAGAACCCGAAATTGAAAATCTACTTCTCGGAGTGGAACACGCGGAGCAGTATTGACTGGCGCAACGGCCTCTATGCCGGCGGCATCCTGAACGCCCTCGAACGCAACGAAATCATTACGATGGCCTGCCCGGCCCTCTGGCTCCGGCATGTCAGCGCGCCGAATTGGGACAACGCCTTTATCAACTTCGATGCCAGCGGTTGGTTCCCCGCACCGAACTATGTCGTCGTGAAACTCTGGCATGACCACCGCGCGCCGAACCGGCTCGCGCTCGAAGGCGCCCCCGGGCCGCTCAACGTCATTGCCGCCAAGGGCGACGGCCTCACGCTGAAAGCGGTCAATCCCGGCACCAATGCCGTGCCAGTGGCACTGATCGTCAAACCCGGTTTCACCATCGGCAAGGCGGAGTTCATGCTGGTCAATCCGGGCAGCCTCGAAGCCCGCAACTCATTGACTGAGCCAAACCAGATTCATCCCGCACCCGCCGATGTGAAACTGGATGGTCAGACCGTGCGCTTCACGATGCCGCCATTGTCTGCGGGAGTCATCACGCTGAAAGAAAGAAGCAAATTAAACTGATTACATCAATCGCCCTCGCCGCCTTGGTGCTCTCGCCGCTGACTTGGGGCACGACGAAGGAGGAATATCGCGAGGCGGCAGTCGAATGAGGCGGAGTTCTTGAATCTCGCGGGCGATGTGGTGCTGGCCTGTAACAATCGCGCGCACGGCGGTTATCCGCAACGCCGGACGATACGTTGAAGCCGGCGGTACACGATGGGCGCTGAGCCTGTCACTGACGGGCTGGTGGCACGGCTTCTTGAAAAGTCCGGCGCACGTCTGAGGCATCGGAGTTCTTCAAATTGGAGCGCTGGATCATCAACACATAGACCGTCTGCTTAACCGGATCAATCCAGGCCTGCGTCCCGTACGCACCGCCGTGACCGAACGTTCCGGGGGAATGCACCGCCGTAACCCCCTGTGGTTGCCGCACCACGCAGACACCCAAGCCCCAGCCATTGCCATCGGTGAAACCGGTCTTGAGGTCGCCAGTGTGGATGCTGGACATCAGCGTGACCGTCTCCGGCTTAAGGAGTTGGCGACCGTCCAACGTACCCTGCTTTAACAGCATCCGGCAAAACCGGGCGTAATCCGACGCGGTGGAGAACAGCCCGCCATTCGGCGCCGGGTAGCGGTCGCGGAAAGCCGGCGAATAACCGTTGAGAAAAGCGACGGGCACTTCCGTAAGCGTGTCGTTGGTTAACGCATAGGATTTGGCCAGGCGCGGGAGTTGGGCTTCGGTCAGATAGAAGCCGGTGTCTTTCATCCCCAGCGGATCCAGCAGCCGCTTCTGGAGAAATTCAGGGAAGGATTGGCCGGAGACGACTTCCACGATTCGGCCGAGGGAGTTGATGCCGGATTGGCAATACTGCCACTTGGAACCGGGTACAAACGAGAGCGGGCGGCCCGCGTAGAAAGGAATCACGTCCGCCAACGAGCGCGCCGTCTTGTATTGGTCCCGGGTGGCTTCAGGCAGGCCGGAAGTGTGGGTTAGCAGATGGCGCAAGGTGATCCGGGCGGACTGGCCATCGGGGGTCTTGAGGGTGCCGAGTTCGGGAAGATACTTCGCGACCGGATCATCCACGGACAGCTTGCCCTCGTCCTGCAGCATCAGGATCGCGGTGGCAGTCAGGGGCTTGGTCATGGAGGCAATCCAGAATATCGCGTCAGTCGCCATCGGTTTTGCGTCGGCGATGTCGGCCAGACCGGCGGCATCAAAGTGGAGAATTTCCTCCGGCGTGGCGACGAGCGTCACGGCACCGGCGATTTCGTGGCGCGCAATGCTTGCCTGCATCGCTGCGGAGACCGCCGGGATTTTCGATGTCGCCACGAACGGGAGCTTTTTTACCTGAATGTCCTGGAAGCGGATTTTCAGTTCATCGCCGCTGTGTAGTTGCAGGGCAAAATGGCCGGAGCGTCCGACGTTGTGTTTCTGATGGGCCAGGTTATCGAGCACGCCCGCGCCCTGCCAGTCGGTACGCACGATGCCGTTGACCAGCGTGGTGACCCGGGTGCCCCGGCAAATCAGGGTGAGTTCATTCCAACCGTCGTCAGCGTATTTGAAGAGGTGGCGCTGGGGTTCGAGTTCAGGCCTCATGCGGGAGTCCGGCAGACTGGGAAAAATCCAGCGGCGTTCCTCCCGAGTTTCGTCGTAGATCAGCCCTGTACGCCAGGACATGGCCTTGGGCGGGTGAATGTCCACCTGGGGACCGTTCATCCAGCCACCGCTGACCGTGTCGTCGAAGCGGCTGCGGAATTGCAGCCCGCTGTTTCCCGGCGAGTCCGCGTAGGCCTGGAATTTCAGACGCATCTCGAAATCCGCAAACTCCTGTTCGCTGACCAGCCAGACATAGTTGTGATTCTTGCGTCCGATGCTGTCACAGAGAATGGCGCCGCTCTCCACCGACCAGAAAACGGAACCGCGATCCTTTGGCTGGCACTGGACCGTCCAGCCGGTAAGGTCCTTGCCGTTGAAGAGGGACATCCACTCCTCGGCAAATGTGCGCGTGACAGAGATGAACAGGAGGAGAATCCAGGCCAAAGTCAGGGGAACTGTGGCGGCTTTAACGGTATTCAAACGCAAATAGCATTTCATGGTGGGATCATGCTCATAGCAGCCAGGGGCCGTCAAGCGACGATAAGCAGACGACGCGCAGAAGGAGAGGGTATATTTAACACTTTACCAGGTTGAACTTGCTGTGACACTCGTTTATGCTTTATCACCAAAGTAAAATACATCGAATGAAAAGAACTGTCCTGCTAATTCTCTGTGTTCTGGCGCCCGCTTCGGCGGCGGTGTTGTCTGCTGCCACCTACCACGTGGATTCCATCTCCGGCACCGATACCAACGATGGCCGCAGTCCCGCCGCCGCCTGGCGCTCGCTGACCAATGCTAACGCCACCACCTTTCAACCCGGGGATCGGCTGTTGCTTAAGTGCGGCTCGGTCTGGACCGGGCAACTTCACCCGTTGGGTTCCGGCAGCGCCACGCAGCGGATCATCCTCGACAGTTACGGCGAAGGCCCGCAGCCGATCATTCACGGCGGTGGGATCGCCAGCGGAGCTGTCTTCCTCCAAAATCAGCAGTACTGGAGCATTCGCAACCTTGAAGTCTCCAATCAGGGCTCTCCGGCTGCCAAAAAGGTGGGCATCCTGATCCGCAACAACTCGGTCGGCACGCTGTCCGGAATCGAGGTGAAGAACTGCCATATCCACGATGTCGTGGGTGATTTGACCGACTATCGCGATGGCAAGGAAAGCGGCGCCATCGTCTTCTATATTAACGTCGCAAACCTGTCGGTCCCGTCCCGGTGGGATGACATTCGTATTGAGAACAACACCATTCACGATGTCACTCGCAACGGCATCCTGATGCAGTCGCAGTGGATCAACAAAACGAACGATCCGAACTCAAGCTGGCGCGGTCACGGTGTTTACACCACCTCCAGCAACATCATCATTGCCAGTAACCGCCTCGAACGCATTGGCGGCGATGGGATTATCCCTTGGTGCGTGAAAGGCGCGGTGATCGAGCGCAATTTTGTCCGTCAGTCGAACAACAATTCCGTGAAGCAAGGCCACGCCGCCATCTGGCCGTATTTCTGCGAGGACGTGCTTTTCCAATACAATGAGGTGTGCGAGACCAAAACGAAATACGACGGCATGGCCTTCGACTTCGACAACAGCAATCAGCGTTGTATCTACCAATACAACTACAGCCACGATAACGAGGGCGGCTTTCTGAACATGTGTTGCGACGGCAACGCCAACGGAAACATCGCCCGCTACAATATCAGCCAGAACGACGGCTGTCTGGCCGGCAGCCGTGTCTTTCTCGTGCATGGCCACGGCAACCACGGCTATCAGGTTTACAACAACACCATTTATGCCAGAAACGGCAACCCCGTGATGTTCGAACAGGGCGCAGATAGTAGCGGCAGCTCAATCCTTTTTCAAAACAACATCTTCATCAACGCTGGCACAGGGAAATATAAAGCGCCCAAAGGCTGCCAGTTCGAGCGCAACCTCTACTTCGGTTCCGGCCAGCTCACCAACGATGTCAAAAGCATCCTCGCCGATCCACTCTTGGTGGCTCCCGGCAGTGGACAGGCGGGGCTGGATTCGGTCGCAGGATACAAGTTGCTCATCGGTTCCGCCGCGCTCAACGCCGGTGTGCCGATCACCGGCAACGGCGGCATGGATTACTGGGGGAATCCCGTTTCCGCTAAATCCGCGCCCCACCTCGGGGCTTGGAATGGACGCCCAATCACCAAGTGAGCATCAAGGATCGCTTTGCTGCTCGCGCTGTCCCAGTCCTTGTTGTCATTGGCGTCTTTGCAGTCGTTCTCCCGTTTGCTCTGCGTTCTCACACTTTCAAACTCTGCACCCCAACCACATGGCCTGTTTTATCATTGCCAGCCCGCTCCCGTTGGCGTTACCGTGCTTTCATGCTTGAGCGCGCCCAAGCCGTTCCGCTGGATGACCATTGCGATGACCGTCTATTGGTCGCCATCGTAAATCATCCGGGCGACCTTGCTATCGCTCGTGAGCAACATTGGTATCGGATTCCCGTCCAAAGCGCCGAAAAATGGCTGGCCCGTCGTTGGCCGCCGCGTTGGCTGGCGTTCTACCAGACAAAAGTTTTCGGACCTGAATCCTTCGCAATCAACTATTATGCCCGTGTAATTGGCGTCCAGACCGCTTCCCGCAAACAACTCTTCCCCAACGAACCGCCCGGCCCCAAATCACGCCAGTGCTATCTCCAGCTCATCCTTGGCCAGCTCCAAAAACTACCTACCCCAATCCCAAGCAAACGCTGGCGTCGCATCGTCTTTATCTCTACCACCTGGGCCAAGTTTGTCCAGGCCGCCGAAATCAACGATCTCTACGATGAAAGCCCGCTGGAAGACAAACTCTGGACTCAATTAAAACGCCTGAACATTTCCGCCGAACGTCAGGAATTCATAACCGCTAATGGTTCCGATTACGCCCTCGATTTTGCTCTTTACTGTAATGACGGCAAAATTGGCGTTGAAGCCGATGGCGACACATGGCATTCAGATACCAAGCAGATATCTCAGGACAATCTGCGTGACAACGATCTCGAAACCAGCGGCTGGAAACTCCTTCGTTTCAACTCTTTTCAGCTAAATGAGCAGATGACCCAGTACTGCCTCCCAACCATCGTGCAGAACATCAACAAGCTTCGCGGCATCTCCGAAGACCGCTTGGTCCCTCGAGACATCGCTCCCGATCCTTCCGCTCCCTCACAAATGAGCCTCTTCGACGACCAACCGCTCTAACCCGTTTAGGTTTAGGGGTACCAATTAGAGTAATTGTTCCTTTGCTGGGAAATGAGGGTATAATGGGTGCAAATGAAGTTCGTTTCGCATTGACCCGAGGGGCCTTTTTAGGGATGGTCGGCACCATGAAAACCAACTGGCCACCGGAAACCATGAACGAAACGTTCGTTCAACAATACTGTTAGACCACATTCACACCACCAACCAAAGAAGGAATACAGAATGATCCCGGAGAAACTACAGAAAATCATGAAGCAGGACGGAGTGGTTGCAATCGCCACCCTGGGGCCTGATGGGCCTCACATGGTCAACACTTGGAATAGCTATCTCAAAATAGCACAAGATGGACGGCTGTTTATCCCCGCAGGGTATATGCACAAGACGGAGGCCAACATTGCTCACAATCCGAATGTCTTGATTACCTTGGGGAGCAGTAAGGTTGAGGGCCTGCATGGGATGGGGGCCGGTTTCCTGATCAAGGGCAAGGCGAGGTTCGTGATGTCCGGCCCGGATTTTGATTTTATGAAAGAAAAGTTCGGTTGGCTTCGTGCCACCTTGGCCGTTACCATCGAAACGGCTACGCAAACTTGGTGAGCGCAATTGCACGGTTTGAGATCCATGCCGAATGACTGCAACGACACAGCAAACAAGGAAGTGGCTGGCTCGTGTCGCTGTATGCGCGATTCTCCTCATTGCCTTGCCGGTTGGTCCAGCAACCATCATGGTTCTCGCGGTTCCGAATTCGCCATCGTATCCGATTATTATTGCATGGATGCTCGTGAGCCTGATTTTGTGATGGTTCATTATGCGGCGAATCATGGCCCGCGCCTATATTTGCCCGCAATGCGGTGGTTCTGCTGCCCGATTTAAACGAACCGACGGCTTCCTCTATCTTGTCTGCCCGGACTGTGGGCTGCGAGCGAGTTCAAAGTATGTCCGATTCGGCGAAGGATAACGTGATCATAAAAGAGTTTCACCTATCCCATTGATTGCGCCTGCGGTGATTTTTGCATTGCCGTCGGGCCGCAAAAGCGTAACTCTCATGGAACGTGAACCGATTCAGCAACATGTCGTCCAGTCGTCATTACGTGACCGAGGAGTGGCTTACTCCCTGGCGCATGGCCTTGCTGCTCTGGGCGGGGTTGACCGCTGCCTTCCCGGCCGTCATGTGCGGGACGGAGTCGTTCTTTTTCCGGGATTATGGGGTGATGGGGTATCCCCTGATCCATCATCAGCATGAGAGTTTCTGGCGCGGCGAGTGGCCGCTGTGGAATCCGCTGAGCAACTGCGGCGCGCCGTTGCTGGCCCAATGGGGCACCATGAGCCTGTATCCCGGATCGCTAATCTACCTGCTGCTCCCCCTGCCTTGGTCGTTGAGTTTTTTCTGTTTCCTGCACTTGGTGTTGGGCGGCGTTGGCATGTTCCTGCTGGCCCGCCGTTGGACCAAGCACACGTATGCCGCCGGCCTCGCCGGGTGCGCGTTTGTCTTTAACGGCGTCACCTTTTCCTGCCTGCTCTGGCCGAATTATCTTGTGGCGTTGGGCTGGATGCCCTGGGTGGTGCTGACCGCCGAGGAGGCGCTCAAGACGGGCGGACGGCGCATCCTGTGGGCCGGGGTGGTGGCGGCGCTGCAATTGTTAGCCGGGGTGCCAGAACTGGCCGTGCTGACCTGGATGGTTGTGATCGGTCTGGCGACCGTCAACCTGATTAACCGAACGGCGACGATCCGGAGCACCGTCACCCGCCTGGCCGCGAGCATCGGGCTGGCCACCGCACTTACCGCCGCGCAATTGTTGCCGTTCTTTGAATTACTCAGTTATTCGCAACGTGATCCCGGCTTTGCCCTCGAGAAATGGGCGTTGCCGGGCTGGGGTTGGGCCAACCTGATCGTGCCGCTGTTTCATTGCCTCCAAAGTCCGCAGGGAATTTTCTTCCAAACCGACCAGGGCTTCTTCTCCTCGTGCTACCTGGGCATCCTGGCGTTGGTGCTGGCCATCTGGGGCGGGCTGTTTCGGCGCACCGGGCAGGCGCGCCTGCTAGCAGTGCTCACCGTGCTGGCCTTGGTGTTTGCCATGGGCGAGAATGGTTACGTGTATGGCTGGTTGAAGCACGTGGTGCCCAGCCTTGGATTGGCGCGGTATCCCGTCAAGTTCCTGCTGCTGGCCACCTTTACCGTTCCGCTGCTGGCGGCGTTTGCCATTCAGTGGTGGACCGAACTGCCGCCGGAAGAAAACCGCCAGGCGTGGATCATTGCGGGCATCTCCTTGGTCACGGTATTCCTCCTGTCGGTGTTCCTCGTCCAGTTTGCGTATGCGCACCCATTCACCTTTGACCAACCGGATGTGATGAAGGCCAATGGCGCCACCCGGCGCTGGGTGTTGGTCTTCGGCATCGCCATCTTGGTCGCGCTGCGATACGCCAGTGATCCCGTGCGGAAATTCCTGCCGCAATTTGCGCTGCTGGCGCTGCTGTTCCTGGATGTGTTGGTGCATGTCCCCCGCCAAAACCCGTCCCTGCCCGTGGATAAGTTTTATCCCGGAATGTGGGCGCAGGCATTTGGAGCGCCGCCGCTGCCATTCCCCGAGGGGCGGGCGATGATTTCGCCGGTGGCCGATGACACCCTGAATCACAGCACGGTGTCTGATCAGACCCAAAACTGGATCGGTAAACGATTATCGCTCTGGTCGCATCTCAACCTGCTGGAACAGACGCCGAAGGTCAACGGATCCAGCACGCTGCAAATTCGCGAACAGAAGAAGATTGAGGATTTGATTTACAAGCAGCGTATTCCACCTTCCGATGGCTTGATTGATTTCCTGGCCGTGCGGTATCTCACCAA
Source organism: Verrucomicrobiota bacterium (assembly GCA_037139415.1). Classification (NCBI taxonomy): domain Bacteria; kingdom Pseudomonadati; phylum Verrucomicrobiota; species Verrucomicrobiota bacterium. The sequence continues at coordinate 35,946 of JBAXGN010000037.1, forward strand.
AAAACACACGGTCATCGAATGGACCTGGCACAACGACGCCATGCCACTGATCACGGCGGGGCAAAAGGCGGTCTTCGCCCCGCAGGAGCAAATCCCCAACCTTTTGTTTGCCACCAATTTCAACCCGCGCCGGGTGGTTTACTTTCCGGAATCGCTGCGGGCGGACATTCGGGCCACCAACGAGGCCAACGTCATCATCCACGATGCCACGCTTGGGTTTCACCAAGGGCAAATCACGGTGGAAGCGTCGGCTCCCAGCCTGCTGGTGATCGCGCAATCGTGGTATCCCTGCTGGAAAGCGTACTTGGATGGAAAAACCACGCCGCTGTTGTGCGCCAACTATGCGTTTCAAGCCATCCAGATTCCCATTGGCAAACACCAGATCCAACTGCGCTATGTGGATATCTGGTTTCATGTCGGATTCGCCATCAGCCTGATTACGCTGGCATTGGTTGGCGTGGCGTTGTTTTTCCAGGGGCGCACCCGCAAACCCGTGGCGAACCTGCGGAATCAAACGTCGAAACCATCCCCGCATGACGCCGGTCCGTAATCTGGAGTTCTGGTTGACTCCACGCGGTTTCGCTGGGCTGGCAGCGCTTTTAATTCTAGCGGCTTTCCCGCAAGTTTTGATCAGTGGGGATACGTTCTTCTTTCGTGATTACGCCCTGTTTGGGTATCCCTTGGCGCATTATGACCGCATTTGTTTCTGGCGCGGCGAACTGCCGTTATGGAATCCCTACAATGATTGCGGCATGCCGTATCTGGCACAATGGAACACCATGGTGCTCTACCCGCTCAACCTGGTCTATTATGTCATTCCCGCGGAATGGGGCGTGGGGTTCTTCTGCCTGCTGCATCTCTGGCTGGCGGCAGTGGGTATGCACGCATGCACGCGGTATCTGCTCACTCAGGTTTTCGGTGATGGCGATGCCGACGGATTCCCGGTGAACCTGGCCGCCTCGGTGTCCGGCGTGCTCTTCGCCTTTAATGGGCTCTCCTTGAATTGCCTCATGTGGCCGAACAATATTGCCGCCCTGGGCTGGATGCCTTGGGTGATTCATCTCACCGTTCGCGCTTGGCGGGACGGCGGACGGATCATCCCGCTCGCGGCGCTGCTGGGCGGCCTGCAACTGCTCACGGGCGCTCCCGAATTCATTCTCTTTACCTGGCTGATCATCGGCACGTTATTTGGGGCCGACCTGTTTTCTCGCAAAGTGACAGCCAGAACCATGCTGGTGCGGCTGACGCTGGCGGGCGGTCTGGCAGGCGGCCTGGCGATGGCACAATTGCTTCCCTTCCTCGAACTGCTCCAGCACGCCCAGCGGGGTACGAATTACGGCGACACTTCGTGGGCCATGCCGGGCTGGGGTTGGGCCAATTTCCTCGTGCCGCAATTCTACCTGAGCCCGTGGAATTTCGGCGTGATGATTCAACCCGGCCAATACTGGACATCCTCGTATTATCTGGGGATTCTGACCTGGCTGCTGGCCGGGATTGCCTTGTTGCGATTGAAGGGTATTCACCTTCGTTTGTTGGGACTATTGATTTTTACCACTCTGATCCTTGCGCTGGGCGATGATGGCTGGCTGTATCCGAAGTTACACCGCGTTTTTCCCGCGCTGGGATTTCTCCGGTTCCCGATAAAGTTCGTTGTGCCAGCCATGTTCGCGCTGCCATTGCTGGCCGGAATCGGCACCTGGGCGCTGCTCAAAATACTGCCGAACGAGCGGCGCAAAGCCACCAATCAAATGATCCTAATGGCGGGGTTTCTGCTGACCCTTATCGCCGTGTTGACTTGGTTTGCGATGGCGTTTCCATGGCCGGACAGCCACTGTTTGCATAACAGCATCGAACGGGGAGTCATCCTGATCATTGGATTGCTGTTGTTGTGGCAACTCTGCCGTCAAAGTGCATGGGCTGTTCCCTGTGGTCTGGGCTTGGTGGTACTGGTCTGGGCGGATGCCATGACCCATGTTCCCAACCAGAACCCGACGGTGGCACCCTGGGTGTACACCTTGGACACGCCCACGGAAAAATACGACCGCGAATTGACGCGCCTGTTTGGCAGGATGACCACTGAATTTCATTCCTGGGAATCCGTGCGTCACGATCCCGTGAGTGATGTGACATCCAAATTGCTTGGTTATTACGGGAATCTAAACCTCTTGGACGGCACGGCAAAACTGAATGGAACATTCTCGCTGCACCAACGGGAAATCTACCAGCTCATCCTGGCTGCTCACTTTACCCAGAGCCGTCTGCCTGATCCGCTGGCGGATTTTCTGTCCGTCGCCAGCGCGCCCGAGCCAGGCAAACAATACAGTTTCTTGGTGCGCACCAACTGGCTGCCATTGATTACGGCGGGACAAGCACCGGTATTTCTCGCCGCTTCCAACGCCTCGGAAAAGGTCTTTTCCGATAACCAATTCGATCCACGCCGGGAAATCGTGTTGCCTCTGGAGGCCAAAGGAATTATCACGGTGACCAATGCCACCAAGGCCACGGCAAAGCTGATCACCTACACCCATCATCAGATTGAGTTTGAAGTCAGCGCCGCGCAGCCAGCGCTGGTCGCCATCGCGCAAAGCCATTACCCCGCATGGCACGCCTGGGTGGATGGCCGGGAAACACGGCTGTGGAAAGCCAATTACGCGTTCCAAGCACTGGAGGTGCCGGCGGGAAAACACCGGGTTACCTTACGCTATGTGGATCGAGCCTTCCTTGGAGGCATGGTTGTGAGCATCGTCTCTCTGCTGATCCTCAGCATTTGGTACGCCAAGTTCTCCAGACGGCGCATCCCCGGCGCGACGACCTGAGCCAACCAGCCCATCCCCTACCCGACCGCTTCCTCCAAGCGTTTGCAGAGGGTTTTCAGAATTTCAATGCGCGCGTATTGCTTGTTATTACCGGGTACCAGTGTCCACGGTGCGGATTCTGTGCTTGTGCGAGTGACCATATCATTCGCGGCCAGTTTATAGGCATTGGTCTTTTCACGATTACGCCAATCTTCATCCGTAATCTTGTGCTGCTTATAGGCGATTTGCTGGCGTTCTTTGAAACGTTTAAGTTGCTCCTCCGGGCTGATATGTACCCAGAATTTAACCACCACCATGCCGTGCTCCACCATCTGCGCTTCAAAATCATTAATTTCATTGAACGCGCGCATCCACTCTTCGCTGGTGGCAAATCCTTCCACCCGCTCCACCAGCACCCGCCCGTACCAGGAACGGTCAAAAATGGCAATGCGGCCCGCGTGCGGCAGATGCCGCCAGAAGCGCCACAGGTAATGATGCGCCCGCTCTTCGTCGGTTGGCGCGGCAATGGGCACCACGCGATAAAGTTTGGCGTCAATCGCGCTGGTCACGCGGCGGATGGCCCCGCCCTTACCAGCGGCATCGGAACCCTCAAAAACCACCACTGTGGCCACGTCCTTATTTTGGGCGGCCCACGTGAGTTGATTCAACTGGCCTTGATATTTTTCCAGCTTGTTTTTGTACTCTTTGTCACTCAACACCCGATCCATGGGCAGCCGGTCCAGCACCGTCGCTGTATCCAAACGCTTGGGCACCGGAGGTGCGGTACGCGAGCGGGCGGGCGCGCTGGCGAGTTTGTCCAGCCGTTGCTGGATGGCCTCCAGTAAAACCCGTCCGGTTTCCAGTTCCCGATAGTGCCGGTCCGAGGCGTCAATCACATGCCACGGGGCCTCACCGGTATCCGTCAATTGAATCGCCCGCTCGCTGACCACTGCGAAGTCGTCATACATTTTGTGGAACTTCCAGTCCTGCTTGGTTACCCGCCAACGGGTCAACGGATCATTCTCCAATTTCTTCAGCCGCTTTTTCTGATCTTTCTTGGACAAATGATACCATAATTTCACAATGAGAGCGCCGTCCGCCGCCAGCATCTTCTCAAATGCGGCGATTTGCTGAAGTTCGCGTTCATAATCGCCTTCCTCCGTCTTGCCACTCACTCGCAGCACAATCGGGTCGGTGTACCAGGAACCAAAGAAAATGCCGATCTTGCCGCGGCCGGGAAGCGTGCGCCAGAACCGCCAGTACCGTGGCCGCGCACGTTCTTCGTCAGACTTTGGCCAGAACGCGTTGGTCTCCACCCCGCGCGGGTCCAGCCATTCCGTAAGGGTATTCACCACCTGCGCCTTGCCCGCCCCTTCCACGCCCGCCACCAGGACAATAACTGAGACCGGAGTGGTTTTCAGCGCCAACTGGGCGGCCAACAAGTCGGCGCGCAGTTTAGGTAATGCTTTTTGATACTCCTCTTGGAATACTTTAAGTCCGAGTTCGACAGATTTAAACATAAGTGGCCTTTGTTTCGAGCATCAATATAGCAATTGCGAGGCCGATTGGCGATAAAAAAGTGAGACAAAATCCAGCCGCGAAAACGCGCGCTCCGAAAACCTGGTCTGCTCCGGTTATGTTTTTGGGTTGCGGTCCATGCGCTTTAACCATTCCATCACGCCTTGCCGCAACTGATCGCGCTCCCGCGTGGACAACCCCACCGGGTCGAATCGCAATCGGTAATGCAGTTGCAGCAGAGCGGCATCAAGGTGTCCCTCCGGCGGCAAGTTCTTATCCACCCTGCCAAGCCAGGCACTGAGCGTTTCCCCTGGCAGCAGATTGAGTCCCCGAGCGGCGAGTCTTTCTTCGACCCGGTAAAACTCGGAATCCAATCCCTGCCGTGTCAGTTCGGCTTCCGGTAAGACGTTGGACTTTTGACGCCGCCAGCGTTTCTTCAGCAAGAACCGCGCCGCGAGCAGAATAACCACCGGGATCAACGCCAGACTGAGATATTGTTGCAGCGCCGATTGTCCCCAGCGGACTTTGGAGAATTCAAATACCAAACGATCCCAGCCATCTTTGATTGGCTCCCATAAGGAACGCCGTTCGGCTTCAGCCTGCACCCAAGTGCCGGGGGTGGTATCCAGATCACGCCAAACATGAGCGGCGCGATCATAATAGAGGCACCACGCATGGGCATGACGATCTCGCACCACAAACCGGTTGCCCCCCGCTCCTTCTTGCACGCTGTAACCAGCGGTATAACGCGCCGCCACCCCGGCCTGCCGCAAGAGCAGCACCGTGGCGCTGGCAAAGAATTCGCAATGTCCTTTGCGGGTATCCAGTAAAAATCGGGTCAGGATGGTCTGGTTGGTTTTGACTGGCAGATCCCGTTCTTCCCAAAATCCGTAGTCAAAATACCTGGCAAAGAAACGCTCCAGTTTGCGCACTTTTTGCGTGTCATCGCCTTCCGCCAGTTTCAATTCGGCGACCAGTTGTCGAATGGCTGGCAGTTCTTTTTCCGGCACGCCATAATCCTCGGTTGTCGGGTTGCCATCAAAGGTGGCATCGGCTTGGTATTTGGCATTAAAAATCACCAAGCCTGGCCCCGCGCCCACCCTCACCGTACCTAGCGAATTGGTTTCCATCTGGAACACCGGCAGACGTTCGAGCCGGTGAGTGCCGGTGGGAAGTGACAGCAATCCCTTTCCGTCGTCCAAATAGGTGGCAATCTGCACGGTATTGCTCGCGGGTGCCCGGTGAAACACCCAGGACGTCTCGTTCGTCTCCGCGTAGAGCGCGTCAAAATTCTTTGAAGAGGCCCGCCAATACGGTGCTTGGTAATACTGATAAATCGCCTGGCGCAAGAGCGTGGGGGTCCGTTCTCCCGCCGGAGCCTCCACTCTCAGAACGATGCGCCCTGAGCCTTTTAGGCGGCCAATCTGCCCCATGGCGGTGCGGCTTTCCTTGGGATCAAACCCCTTTGCGCCAAATCCTTGAAGCCACTGCGCCTGAAGGTTGTTGACGATAAAGTACAGTTGGTAAATTCCCTTGTGCCCGGCAAACCCGAGACCGCTGGCCAAAACCACGGCTAACAGCCAAGCCCAAACCGGAGCACGACGCGACCGCATGGGCCAAAGCGCCCAGCCCATCAGCGCGCACAAGCCCAGGTAATACCCCGGTGAGGCTTGGGCGGTCGTACTAGCCGAAACCAGAGTGATGCCAAAATACGGATAGGCCGTATTGAGCCCGCCCGGACTGACGCTGGCAGTAGCTCCTATTTTCGCGGCCCGCCGCCGTAGCACCCAGGAAAAGGTTTTGAAATCAATCTTCTCCCGCTGGCTAAAGGCTTGCGCGGCGGTGAACGGAAAAAAAAGCATCGGCATCCATTGGATCAAGTTGAGGACGGCCTTGGCGGCCTTGTTTATTGCGGTGTTACGTTCGGCGAATGAATTGGCGTTAAAGAAGGTGTTAAACGCGGAGACACCCTCATTGGTGGCCAAGGCATACGCCGCCACCGCAACGAACGCCAGAGTGGTCAAGGTCCATAACTGATTGAATTCCTCGTTGGCAAACTCCCATCGGTGCTTCACCAGCCGCGAACCTTCCAGCACCGCCCCCAACAATAGTCCCACCCACAAAAGACCGGTTTGCCACCCCCAGAAGATCAGCGTCGCGCTAAGTAATAATGGGGGGGTGTTCAGCATATTCAGTTCATTCGCGCCAAACCTTCTGCGACGTGACCGGCTTCCAGTATTTGAACGTGGCCCACCAGCGATCCCAAAGCCGCGCTGTCCGGCTTGGTTCCACCGGCTTCGATCACCAGCATCACCAACACTGGTACTCCCAGATTCTGCAACCGCTCCAACAGCCGCCGCCGGCCTTCATCCCATACCAGCAGCACCGCAATACAACCGCTCACCACCGGGGCGTGTTCCAGCACCAGCGTTTCGAGCGCGGTGAACGGTTGCGTGCGGCAGGCTTGCACCGCCGCCAGGATTTCCAGAATTTGCTCGGTATGCGCCAAGCCACGGCCGGCCGTAAAGCAGTACGCCTCCGTTCCCACAAAGAGCAAGTCCAGCAGGGATTCCTGGGTTAACACCGTGCAGGCAAAGGAGGCGGCCACCGAAACCGCCTCTTCAAACGCCAGGCTGTTGGGACGATCCAGAAACGTATCGAGAATCAACGCGTGGCGCACAAAAAATTCATCTTGAAACTCCTTCACAATCGGTTCGCCGGTTTTGGCCCAACTGCGCCAATGAATATGCCGTAGCGGATCACCCGGACGGTAATCACGCAGGGAAATAAACTCTTCCGATTCCCCCACCGACGAGGCCAACGCCACTCCCCCCTGCTGATATTTCATCGAACCCGGCAGGGGAATGGGCGGCAGCAGGTAGCGTTTGGGAAGTATCAGCACCATGTTGGGCAGCGGTTGCGTGACCAAGGCACGAAACAAACCAAGGGGATCAGGCCGTCCCAGCGTGAGCCCCGTGAACCGGATCACCCCGCGCCGCAACGGCATCAGTTCCATGGCGACCTCAACCACACCGCTGGGGGGCACGTTCGGCAAAGGCTGCTCGCGGATTTTGGCCAGTTGCACAGGCGGTTTGCCAGCGCGCTTGAACACAATGCGGAACGATTTGGTTTCCCGATCCCGCGCTTTGCTTTGGGCGACAAACTCGTCGAAGTTCGGTCGCGGATCGGCCAGTTCCTCCAGTAACCATAGTCCCGACTGCAATTGTCCGGACTCGTTGCGCACCACCACCCGATACGGGAAGGGTTGTCCCACACTCCCAAACCGCGGCAAGACCCGCTCAGCGGTGAAACGCACGCGAAACCAAAAGGCAGCCGCCATGGCCAGCACCATCAAGGAGAGTAACAGGGTAAACGCTTGGTACGCCACTGAACGCTCGACGTTCATACCCATGATCGCCGTCACCACCAAACAGCCCATCATGGCCCAACCTGCCAGGGTGAACCGACGGCGCGCCCAGTACATCAGGGACGATAACGCTCGGTTGGCTCGGTAGAGCAAGCGATACATGGTATTCCATTCCGTTGACCAAGCCCGGCCAGCTTACTTCGGCACGGGAATTTTTTTCAGCACCTCTTCGACGACGCCGCGCGTGGTTTGACCGGAAAAGCGGGCCTGGGGATCCATCACCAACCGATGGGCAATCACCGGTATGGCCATTTCCTGAATTTGTTCCGGACCGACAAATTCCATGCCATCAAACAGCGCCAGCGCCTGGGTCACTTTCATCAGTGCCAGCGAGGCGCGCGGGCTGGCCCCCAGTTGCACTCCGGACACGCTCCGGGTGGCCGCCACCAGATCCACGATGTATTTGCGCAATTCATCGCTGAGCCGCACCGTCTTCACTGCTTCACGCAAAGCCAGCACATCGGCCAGGGTCGCGCACGGTTTCAATGAGTCCATGGGATGCGTGCGGGTTTGATCGGACAAAATCTGCGCCTCTTCCACGGCGCTCACGTACCCCAGGGAAAACTTGGTGGCAAACCGATCCATTTGCGCCTCAGGCAACGGATAGGTGCCGCGAAATTCAACGGGATTCTGCGTGGCAATCACAAAGAACATCTCCGGCAATTTCTTCTGCAACCCTTCCACGCTCACCTGCGCCTCCGCCATGGCTTCCAGCAAAGCCGATTGGGTGCGGGGCGAGGCCCGGTTGATTTCATCCGCCAGCAGGATGTGGGTGAATACCGGGCCCTCATGGAAGCGAAATGACTGGTCTTTTTGATTGTAGATGGAAACCCCAAGAATGTCCGAAGGCAGCAGGTCGGGCGTAAACTGCACCCGTTTGAAGTCAGCATCCATGGAGCGTGCCAAGGCCTTGGCCAGGGTGGTTTTGCCAGTGCCAGGGTAATCCTCCAGCAAGACATGGCCGCCGCCAGCCATGGAAGCAAGCAACTTGCGAATGGCAGCGGTTTGTCCGCGCATCACGTGCCCGATATTGTCCGCGATTTTTTGGAGTGTTCCTCGCGCGTTTACCAAAACCTGAGTTGTCATGCAGTTACGATACGTTTGCCATGGGTAGCCCAGTATTCGGAATCTTTCCCCCATCGGCAACTTGAGGGAGTCTCCGATCGTTACCGCGCTTTTTGCGCCAGTAACTCCACGATGCTGGTCAGCACTTCCTCACGGTCCTTGCCTTCCAGGGACAACGCCAACTGGCCAGTCAATAAACCGTATTTCGCGCCAATGTCGTACCGTCGCCCCTGCACTTCATAAGCCAGATAGCGTTCACGCCCGGCCAATTGCGCGAGGGCAGCGCTTAATTGCACCGCGCCCGACTGGCTCTTGACCGCCGTTCCGAGAATTTCCATGACGGCCGGCGTCAACACATGCATGCCAAAAAAACACAAGTAATGGCCGGCGCGCAAACCCGGGATGATGAGTTTCTGCTCGGCTTCGGTCGGAGTGGGTTTCTCCAGCACGTTGTCCACCTGGTAAAGACGCTGTTGGGCCTGGACCCGTTTACCACCGACTGCGCCATAGTAGGGCAGTTTGCTTTCATGGGTTGCCTGCACGGCCGACACCGCACACTTTTCAGATCGGGCTACTTCCACCAATTGCTGGGCGCAACCTTTTTGAGTGCCGCTGACATAGAGATGATCGCCGACCAGCAGCAGAAACGACTCGTTACCGATCAACGCCTGGGCGCAATGCACCGCGTGACCATAACCAAGTGGCTGCGATTGCTCGATAAAATGCAACCGCTTGGCGTGCGGTCCGGCAGCGGCGGCATAAGCGGCCTGATCCCCCGGACAAATCACCACCCCAATATCCTCAACCCCAGCCCGGAGGATTTCCTCGATGATGATCGCCAGCGCCGTCTTGGAGTGGCCATCGCTATCCACGAGCGTGTGCAATGGGAGGGTGCGTTGCGTTTTGCTCGCGGCGGTGATGATTGCGTGTTTAATTTCCATAATCGTTGTGGGTGGAACCTTAGTCACAATCCGGCCGCCAAGTCAACCGCAGTCCCAACACATTTTGAGTACTGTGCGTTATTCGTCCGCACGCCGATTCCACTTATCCGCAGTTAAGAGGTTTTATCGTCCGCTAAGGCATGCAAGATGTGCTCGCCTAACTTGAACATAAAAATACCAAACGAAATCATGGCCAGCAGCATGAAACCCAGAAACATCCAATCCGCCGGACGGTGAAAAATTTCGTCCATCCAGCGAAACGGCGCTTTGATGATCAGGACAGTGTACAGGCCAAAGGCGCAAACCACGGAGCCAACAATCATCAGCACCACCACCAGGCATTGCCACCCGCGCACCGCCCACCGGGCCATTTGTCGCAACAATCGCATCTGGGTTAATAGTACACTAGCCATATGCTTCGGTCAATCCTGAAAGGATTGCGCCATCGAAGCCCAACGGTTGAATCGGTCAGGGATAAAAGGGCCGATTCTACTTTGGGTTGACCATCCACCGTGACGGGACAACCCTGAAAGTGGTTGCGTCAAGGGCACCGGGGATAATTATGGAGTGCGGTGGCAACTGCCGGGGGAAAAGGGGGCGGCAGACGACACCGCTTTGGATATTCCGAATTCCGAATTCCGAATTCCGCACTCCGCATTCCGAATTCCGCAATGGAGGGTTCCGCATTCCGAAATTATGGGTCGCACGTACTCCAAAATCGGTAACGGCGCTAACGATGAAATACAGTGGCAGAATTCGCCCGCAATCTCGTGAATACTTTCAAGCGGGGAAAAGGGAAAACCCGAGCATTTTGGCGGCGGCGCGCATTCGCTTGTCGGTCGCCACAACTTCGGTTTCGCCTGCGGCTCGCGCTGATGCCAGGTGGAGGGCGTCAAGCGTGCGGAGTGGTATGAGTGGCATTTGCTGATAACAGAGCCGCAAAACCTGCCCGTATTCATTTTCCAAATCCGCGCCCAGTTCGATGATCCTGACTTCACCCGCCGCCACATCGTGCAGCAATTCGCTGTACAGGGTTGGCGCGGTGCCCGGTTGCAGCGTGCCTTCGGCTTCCTTGCGACGAAAGGTGGCCAGCGCTTCGTAAATGGTAATTCGCGAGGTAACCAATCCGCTCGAAGAATTCAGGGTGTACGCTTCAAACGCCGGAGAATCCATCTCCTGCGCGTAAAGTTTTACCAGCGTGGATGTGTCCCAATAGCTCATTCAACCTCGCTCGGAACGCAGATCGTCAAGAATTTGTTCGGTGGTGGGAGTCTGCTTGCCGGTGGCAGTGGTCGCACGTAATCGCGCCAGCTTGGCGAGCCAGGCTTGGCGGTTTGGAGCGGGAGCGGCCGGGGGAAGAGCCGTTAACCGTGCGAGCGGACGCCCATGGTCAATAATAACCACCTCTTCGCCTTGCTGAGCCAAGCCGATGAGCTTAAGCAGATCAGCCTGAGTTTGTTCCAACGTTGCCGTCATGCTTTTATTAAATCATCAGACGGAAAAATGTCAAACCGATAGAAATTGCCCTCTGACCAGGCAACCATGAAAGTGGTTGCGGCAAGGGCACCGGGGATAATTATGGAGTGCGGTGGCAACTGCCGAGGAAAAAGGGGCGACAGGCGACACCGCTTTGGATATTCCGCATTCCGCATTCCGCATTCCGCAATTATTGGCCCCTCCTTGCCGCACGCACTCCAAAATCGGTGACGGCGCGAATTACAGATTGTGTGTTGTTATAGTCGAACCCTGTTTTTGACCTCCGGAAAGGCGTCCAATAAATCCAATGCATCCTGAAGGGATGAATGTATTAACTGCATTTTACCGCATTTTTTTAG
>JBAXGN010000038.1 GCA_037139415.1 Verrucomicrobiota bacterium
GTTGCCCACGTGGCGGAATTGGCAGACGCGCTAGATTCAGGTTCTAGTGAGTAACATCGTACAGGTTCAAGTCCTGTCGTGGGCACCAAACAATTAATCCGAGCTGGACCGCTGGTTGGCGCAGGTGCGAAACCGGCGGTTTTGGCCCAAATATAAGCATGGCTGCGATTGTGCGCTTGGCAAATGCGGGAGACGCCCCCAAATGGCTTGAACTGCTCAAAGCCACGCTGGGGGATGATTATCCTGTCAAGGATATTTATAACCTGGCATGGATCGCCAACCAGCTTAATTCTGCCTCCGGTCATGAAACCTGGATTTCAGAGGTGGGCGGGCAGATTCAATCCACCATCTCCATCCTCCGCCCGGTGGATACGACCAATAATCCCGTCGCGAATTTGGGCCGCAACCTGAACCGCCCGGAAAGCTACGCGGATGGGTCTGCCGAGGCCTTGATCCGAAAAATATCGGACTTGGTGGACGCCCGCGGCCAGATGATCGTGGTCCGCGTGCCAGCCGCTGATAATCCGCAGCAAATCCTGTTTGAACAGTGCAACTATGTGTGCGTGGGCTTTCAACCGCTGAAACACATCCTGCGCACACGGCAGGGGATGCTCTTTTACCTGCGCACCGCCAATCCAGTGTTGGCCATGCGATCACCCCTCTCGGAATCGCTGCCGCAAATCAGCGAACTGGCCGCGCTTGCGTTTGAATCCCTGAAAATTCCCAATCCGCTCTCCGTCCGGGATGGGGCCACCGGGTATCCCCTTCAGACCGAAATCAAGTTGCACGATGCCACGTTTGAAGATTTTGAAGTGTGGCGTTTACAAGCACGCGCCGCCAATCCGCAACTGGAAGTATCCACCGGCTATAATCGCGGTGCAGGCTTTCTGCGGCTGGCAACCGATGGCCCATTCCGAGCGTTTCTTGGACAGCGGGACAATAAGATTGTCTGCGGTTTGGCTTATTTCAACGATGAGCAGGACCGCTGCGTGCGCATTTTGGACAGCTTCGCCACCGATGATCTGTGCATGGGCGCGTTATTCAATCATGCCGTGCGGACGGCGCAAGAGCTGCTGAGCGCCTCCTATGTGGAGGTGGATATTCTAGCCAACTGCCCGCGCCTGCTCAAATGCACCGAGCAACTGGGATTCGTGCCCATCGCCTATTTTCCGGGCTTCTTCGTGGTCAACAACAAGCCGACGGACGTGGTCAAGTTGATCAAGCTGAACATGCTCTACACGCCGGAAAATGTGACCCTGACCACCCAGGCGACGGCCGTAGCGCGCGTGGTGGATCAGAGTTTCCAAGACCAACGGATGGGCGTGGCCATCATCAACCTGCTCCGCACGCTGCCAATATTTGAGGGTTTGGGTGATGGTGAACTGCGCAAGATTGCCCGCTTGTTTGTGCAGAAATTGTACCGGCCCGGAGAGCGGGTGTTCAACGTGCGCGACGCCGGCAACGAGGCGTACATTGTCATGCGCGGACAGGTGGACATTTGCCTCAACGAAGAATCCCGGCCTATCGCGACAATTAACAACGGCCAAATTTTTGGGGAACTGGCGTTTCTGGATGGTTCACCCCGCACCGCGATGGCCATTGCCAGCCAGGCAAGCATCCTGCTGGTGGTGCAGCGGTCGGCCTTCAATGAACTGGTGCAGCGCGAACCGCACCTCGGCATGGTGGTAATGCGCAATGTGGCGATCGACCTTTCCAACAAGCTGCGCAAAGCCAACACGGCCATCAACACGACGAAGAAGTAGGCGGTGGAATTTCCGCGACGACGACCGTGCCACCGCCGGGAGTACCGCTAATGTCCACCCGTCCCCCCAGTGCGAAAGCGCGCTCATGCATACTTAACAGGCCCAGCGCGCTTTTATCGTTCAATTCCGAGGCGGTAATCCCGCGTCCGTCATCCCGTACCCGCATACATACCGTCCCCTGCTCCTGGGACAGGGTCACTTCGACGTGCGTGGCGTTGGCATGGCGCAAAATGTTGGTCAACGCCTCCTGCTGGATGCGGAAGAGCGTGGTGGCCAGCTCGGGCCACACGACTTCCTCGCGCAGACTGGAATTGAAATCGCAGACCACCCCGGTACGTCGTTCAAATTCCTTGGCCTGCCATTCCAACGCGGCCGCCAAATCCAAATCATCCAGCACCCCCGGCCGCAGTTCGCGTGAAATTTCCCGCACCATTTCCACGGTAACATCCGCCAAGTCGGCAATATCCCGCATTTTCCGCCGCAGTTCCTCCTGGTCGAAGTTCAACCGGTTGGCCACCCAAACCACATCCATCTTGATGCCGGTCACCAATTGGCCGAGGTTGTCATGTACTTCCCGGGCAATCCGGGTGCGCTCCTCTTCGCGCACCGTGGTAGTACGGGCGGCCAGCGCGCGCATTTGCTCGCGGGAATGTGCGAGTTCAACCTCGGCGCGCTGGCGTTCGGATATATCGCGATAATACGATTGCAGGGTGCCGTCCGGCAGCATTTTGGAGGACATTTCCACCGGTACTTCACCGCCGTTTTTCCGGCGCAACCGCCGTTCATGGATTACCGTCTGCCCGCTGAGCAACAGGTCGAAGCGCAAGGGTGTCTGCCGCAAAATCTCCGGTGGAAACAAACGTGTGATATGCATTCCCACCAGTTCCGCGCGCGCATAACCGCTCAACTCGCAGATCCGCGTGTTGGCATCCAGAATGGTCCCATCCTGGGCGCCCAGCAGGATACCGTCCGCGCCAAAATCAAACAACCCCCGGTACCGTTCCTCGGAGCGGCGCACCGCCGCTTCCGCCTGCCGTCGTTGCGTGACATCCCGCGTGAACGCCGCCACGGCAAAGAGTGTTTCGCGCTCGTCAAACACCGGGCAGAAGTGATGTTCCAACCAATAATCTCCCCGTTGATCCTCAAACGTGACCGGCTGCCGGGTCTCCAGGACCTTTTGTCCCCAATCGCATCGCAAATTACCCGTGGCAGGTGGCAGAAACTCCCGAATGTTGTGGCCAATCATAGCATCCGCCGTCCGCCCCACCCGTTGAGCGCCGGTTTTGTTGATAAACAAGACCTGTCCCTCCCTGTTCACCAATAGCAAGGTTTCCAGGGAAGCATCCATCATGGCTTGCAAGATCCGTCGGTCATGTTCGTTTTGCGCCAGCAGTTGATCGCGTTCCTGTTGCCGTTTTTCCAGCGCGGCGGCCAGAAGATCAATCGATTGGGATAACTCCACCAGTTCGCCGGATGAACCATGACGGCCCACCCGCGCATCCAAGCAGCCGGCGGTCAACTTGCGCGTGGCTGCCACCAAACGTTTGATTTGACGGATAACCAGAAATTCGACCGCCAGCAGCGGCACCACGACGGCCGCCATACACGCCAAAGCGAACTGCGTCTCATTGAATACGTGGATTTCTATCTCAGAGACCATGGCGTGATCGGCCTGCCAAACGTGATACCACAGCAAGCTCAAGATCGGCAGTAAAGCCAACGCGATCAGCAACAGCAGACGCCCCCGCAGACTGAACAAGACAGGTGGTCTCATGATTATTACAGGTTTTAACCCGCCCTTGCAGGGCGGATGAGATTTTGAGTTAAACCCATCTCGCCAACCCGCACAAAATCCGTTTCTTTATACCATTTCCAGTTTGTAACTGCATCATTCAAACTGCTCAGGCGTACGCCTTGTCATCGTACCGCAGGTTTCCAAACCTGCTGTGTCGCCGACTTCCCAGTCGGCTTGCCTTGAATGACATAACCACTCGCTGATTTGTAATCGTGCAATGGCATGATGAAAATGGTATTATTTGATGCGGTTAAAAAATTGGTGAGCAAGGCGCCTATCGGATAAATTCACGCATTTTCAGCCAATCCACCAGGTTACGGGCCCAGGCATGCGCGTTTTCAAAGGGCGGTTTATCCGCAAGTCCAATGCCGTGCCGTCCCTTTTTGGGGTCGTTCATATGATAGACATGCAGATCAAAGGGCACGCCGTTGCGTTGCAATGCATTGGCAAATTCCAGGGAGTTTTCCACTTTTACCGTTTTGTCCTCCCATGTGGACCAGATAAAACAGGGCGGGGTTTCCCGGGTAACCTGCAATTCGTTGGATAGAAACTGGATGAGTTCTGGACTCTGGTCTTTGCCCAGCAGGTTATTGCGCGAACCAGTGTGGCCGTTCGTGCCCATGCTGATCACGGCGTAACACAGGATGGCCAGGTCGGGGCGACAACTTTGGCGTTCGATGACATCTGCGGCATCCGGCTTGCCAGCATCGAAATGAGTGGCTGACGTGGAGGCCAAATGCCCGCCCGCGCTGCTGCCCATCACCCCGACGCGTTTGGGGTCCAATTTCCACTCCCCAGCCCGGGCGCGAACCGTGCGAATGGCGCGCTGCACATCCTGAAGCATGGCCGGATGGTGATAGCCTTTGGAACCAAGCCGATATTTTAAAACGAAACCCGTGATACCCTGCTGATTCAAAAACAGCGCGTAATCCGCTCCCTCATGCGGCGCCAAGCCGCCGTAACCACCCCCGGGACAAATCACAATCGCCGCGCCCGTGGCTTTATCCGCCGGGGCCGGATACGGCGTAATCGTGGGAATATCCTGATCCGCTTTGCCGAGCGCCCCCGGGGCACCGTCAGCCCAAAGCGGAATGGGTGGTTGCGGTTCCGCCTGCAACGCCATGGCGATGCCCGCCAGTGCCGAAAGAAATAATCGTGTTTTCATGTTTAAGGGATGATAGACGATTTGGCTGGCGCGTCAATCCTGACCAACTTCAATTCACCTTTTGCGCTCGCAAATATATTTGATGCTGCCTCACTTTTCCGCTGTCAAAGCGCATAATTTATGTCATGCTATCCCACCATGATACTGACCGACGCTGAGTTGCAGAGTCTGGTGCGGGTGCTTCACCGTTCACCGCATCAATTACTGGGTATGCATCCGCTGGGTGACGGCACCGGGCTGGTCGTGCGCGCCTTCTACCCCGGCGCGCTGAAAATCGAAGCCGTCCCGACCCATGAAAAGGAGCGACCGCGCATCACCCTGACAAAGGTGCATGAGGCTGGGTTATTCGAGGGGGTAACCGAGGCCGCACAACGTGTCTACGCGTATGACTTGGTGATCACCGACCAACGCGGCGACCTGCGCCGCACCCGCGATCCGTATTCATTTCTACCCACCCTGGGTGAAGTGGATCTCTACCTGTTCAACCAGGGCAATGAACACCGAATCTACGAAAAGCTCGGGGCCCAACTGCGTGTCATTGACGGGGTGCCGGGCACCGCGTTCGCCACTTGGGCACCCAACGCCAAACGGGTCAGCGTCGTCGGCGACTTCAATCAATGGGATGGCCGCCGCCATCCCATGCGCCTGCTGGGCCTTTCCGGCGTCTGGGAAATTTTCATTCCCGGCGTGGGCGCGGGCGCGCATTATAAATTTGAGATTAACGACGCCCAAGGGGCCATCGTCCTGAAGACCGATCCCTACGGATTCTTCTTTGAGACGGCGCCCAAGAACGCGGCGATTGTCTGGGACACCCGCAAGTTCAAGTGGACCGACGACGCATGGCTGAAACGCCGGCGCGAGCAAGACCCGCTGCGTTCACCGCATAGCATTTACGAAATGCACCTAGGCTCCTGGCGCAAAAAATCGGCACATGAATCGTATTCCTATCGCGAACTGGCCGGGCCGTTGATTGAGTACCTGCGCCAGATGTCGTTCACCCACGTCCAATTCCTGCCGCCCGCCGAACATGCGTACTACCCCTCCTGGGGGTACCAGGTCACCGGTTTCTACGCCTCCACCAGCCGTTTTGGCACGCCAGACGACTTCCAATACCTCGTCAACGCGCTGCACGAAGCCGGCATCGGCGTCCTGGTGGACTGGGTGCCCGCCCATTTCCCGCGCGATGAGTGGGCACTCGCCCGCTTCGACGGCACCGCGCTCTACGAACACGAAGACCCCCGCCAAGGCGCGCATCAGGACTGGGGTACGCTGATTTTCAACTTTGACCGCCACGAGGTTCGCAATTTCCTGGCGGCCAACGCGCTCTTCTGGTGTGACCGTTTCCATGTGGACGGCTTGCGCGTGGACGCCGTCGCCTCGATGCTTTACCTGGATTACTCCCGTAAACAAGGGGAGTGGGTGCCCAACAAATTCGGCGGGCGGGAAAACCTGGAAGCGATTGAATTTCTCAAGCATTTCAACCACTTGGTGCATGTGCAGCATCCCGGCGTCGTCACCATTGCCGAGGAATCCACCGCGTGGCCGCTGGTCACGCGCCCGCCGTACCTCGGCGGCCTGGGCTTCTCGTTCAAGTGGAACATGGGCTGGATGCACGATACGCTCCGCTACTTCAAGCGCGATCCCATCTACCGTAAGTTTCACCAGAACGATCTTACCTTCGCGATGCTGTATCATCACAACGAGAACTTCATCCTGCCGCTCTCGCATGATGAGGTGGTGCATGGTAAACGCTCGCTGCTGGGGCGCATGCCGGGCGACGACGCGCAACGGTTCGCCAACCTGCGCGCGCTCCTGGCCTACCAGTGGGCGTTCCCCGGCAAACAACTGCTGTTCATGGGCGGGGAAATCGGGCAGAGCGGTGAGTGGAACGAGAACGCGGAACTGCAATGGTGGCTTTTGGAGCAAGGCCCGTATCACCGCGGCCTGCAACGGTTCGTGGCCGAACTCAACAAGCTGTACCTGAACGAACCCGCGCTCTGGCAAGCCGATTATGACCTGGCCGGTTTCTTCTGGGTGGATTGCACGGATGGCGAACACAGCATCCTCTCGTTCGTGCGGCAGACCGCCGATGGCGCACAACAAATCCTGGTGGCGCTAAACCTCACCCCCGTGCCGCAGCACGGCTATCGCGTCGGCGTGCCACAGGGCGGCTTTTGGAAGGAAGTGCTGAATAGCGACGCCGGCGCCTACGGCGGCGGGAACCTGGACAACTTGGGCGGCGTCACCGCCGACAACTACCAGGTGCAGAACCAGCCGTTCTCCGTGATGCTCACCCTGCCCCCATTGAGCGCGATCATGCTGAAGCGCGAGCATCCTTAAATCCGAAATGCGAATCCCGAATGCCGAAACAATGCCAAAAAACGAATTCCGAAGGGGCTGCGCGCGACCTGCCAGGCGCGGTTTTTGCCTGCGCTGAGCACGTTGCAAAATCCCGGATTGACCGTCCGTTTTGGCGTTCGGAATTCGGCGTTCGGAATTCGGTCTTCTAAAGTCCATGCCCATGCCCCCCCCCCTGACACATAATGAAGATGCCCGGCTGGAGGCCTTGCACAGTTACAATATTCTGGATACGGCCCCCGAGGAAAATTTTGACGAGTTGACGCGGCTGGCGGCGCAACTCTGCGAAACCCCGATCGCGCTCATCTCCTTTGCCGACCGGGATCGCGTCTGGTTCAAATCGAAAGTCGGCCTGGACTACCACGAAGTGCCGCTGCATGGCTCCTTCTGCGCCCTGGCCGTGAACCAGCGCGTGCTGGTGGTCATTGAGGACGCCGCCGCCCATCCGGATTTTGCGCAGCATCCGGCCGTGATTGGCGGGCCCAAATTTCGGTTTTACGCCGGGGCGCCGCTGATCAACCGTGAGGGATATTGCCTGGGCACCTTGTGCGTGCTGGATTATCAGCCGCGCCAACTGAGTCCCGCCCGCCAGGACGCGTTGCGCATTCTGAGCCACCAGGTGATGACCCAACTGGATTACCAACTCATGAATCATGAGCTGGCTGAAACCGTTCAGGATTATCATCATACCTGGGAGGCCCTCTCGGACTCCGAAGCATTTTATCACTCGCTGGTTGAAAGCCTGCCGCAGCATCTCTTCCGCAAAGACCGCGAGGGCCGCTTCACCTACGCCAACCAGCGCTTCTGCCACATCCTCGGACGCCCGTTTGATGAAATCAAAGGCAAGACGGATTTTGATTTCTTCCCCCACGAATTGGCCCTCAAGTATCAGCGGGATGATCTGCGCGTGATGGAGACCCGCGAAACCCTCGACACCATCGAGGCCAACCAGGTCAAAGAGGGGAAAAAATACGTCCACACCATCAAGACGGCCACCCTGGACGCCAACGGGAATGTCGTCGGCATCCAGGGCATCTTTTGGGACGTCACCGAACGCAAGCGCACCGAGGAACAGCTCGGGCTGGAACGCGACTTGATGCGCACGCTGCTCCAAAACCTGCCGGATCGGATTTACTTCAAGGACGTGGAATCCCGATTCCTGCTGTGCAATGACGCCATGGCCGCACGCCTGGGGCTGAAGGATCCCAATGAAGCCATCGGCAAAACCGATTTCGACTTTCACCCACGGGAAAAAGCCGAGGAGTTCTTCCAGGATGAACAGCGCATCATCCTCACCGGCCAGCCGCTGATCAACAAGCGGGAACGTCAGTTGGACCTCGACGGCCGGGAGATCTGGGCGCTGGTCACCAAGGTCCCCATCTACAACCCCGGCGGCGGCGTGCGCGGTCTGATCGGCATCTCCCACAACATCACCCAATTGATGGCGGCGGAGCAAAAATTGCGCGAGGCCGAGGAAAAATATCGCACGATCTTTGAGCGCGCCGTCGAGGGTATTTTCCAGACGACCCCGGATGGCCACTTCCTCAGCGCGAACCCCGCCCTGGCGCGCTTCTATGGCTATGACTCGGTCGAGGATTTGCTGGCCGCCCTGACCGACATCGAACATCAGCTCTATGTGGATGCCAGCCGCCGCGATGAATTTATCCGGCTCATGCGCGAACACGGCACCGTCAGCGCGTTTGAATCCGAGGTGTTCCGCAAAGACCGCAGCACCATCTGGATTTCGGAAAACGCGCGGACCGTCACCGATTCGCAGGGTAACGTCCTGTACTATGAAGGGTCGGTCGAGGAAATCACCGTTCGCAAGCAGGCCGAGTTCGAGCGGGAACGCGCCCGGCAGGCCGCGTTGGAATCCGCCAATGCCAAGGCCCAGTTTCTCGCCAACGTCAGCCACGAAATCCGCACCCCGATGAACGGGGTCATCAGCATGACCGGGCTGCTGCTGAAGACGCGCCTGGATGGCGAACAACGCGAATACGCCGACACCATTCGCAACAGCGCCAGCACCCTGCTGGAACTGATCAATAATCTCCTGGATTTCTCCAAGGTCGAGGCGGGCAAACTCGAACTTGAAAAAATCCCCTTCAATATTCGGGACAGCGTGGAATCCACCGTTGACTTGGTGGCCGAGCGCGCCCAGGCCAAGAACCTGGAATTAGTCTGGCAGGTGGAGGACCAAGTGCCGGAGTTCGTCACCGGCGACCCGGGCCGCATCCGCCAAATCTTGCTCAATCTCGTGGCCAACGCGGTAAAATTCACCGACCGGGGCGAGGTCTGTGTCCACCTCTCGCAACAGGCGCGGCAGGCCGACCAGGTTCTGCTACGGTTCGCGGTTACGGACACCGGCATTGGCATTTCTCCGGAAGTGCGCCCGCGCATCTTCCAATCGTTTGTCCAAGCCGACGGCTCGACCACCCGCCGCTACGGCGGCACCGGCCTGGGGTTGTCCATCTGCAAGCAACTGGTTGAACTCATGGGCGGTCATATTGACCTGGAAAGCACGCCGGGGCAGGGCTCCGTCTTTTGGTTCACCATCCTGTTGGAGGTCACCCCGGCGGAGCAAATTCCGGCCCGGCTGACCCCCAATCCCCAACCGCTGGAAGGGATGCAGGCGCTGGTGGTGGACGACCACCCCACCAGTCGGCGCGTGTTGGAACAGATTCTTCACCGCTGGCATTTGGGGGTGGAATTTGCCACCAACCAGTCCGAGACCATTCAACGGTTGGCCGAGCGCAAAGCCGCCGGTAAATCGTTCGATTTTATCATTCTGGATTCCCGGCTGGGCGACACCACCGGGCTGGCCCTGGCCCGCCACCTGAAAGCGGGCGCCCTGGCCGGTTCCGCCAAAATCATCCTGCTGGAAATCATGGGGCGGCATCATGAATGGGAACTGCTGGAAAGCGGCGAGATCCGCGCCTGGCTGTTCAAACCGGTGAAACCCCTGCGCCTGCTTGAATGCCTCGTCGGGCTGGCCGCTGGCAGGCTGGAACGCTGGCATCCCACCAATGAGGGCAGTCTGACCCTCTCGGAAACCATGACGCGCAATATCCGGGTGCTTCTGGCCGAGGATAACCCGGTGAATCAAAAAGTCGGGCTCCGCCTGCTTCAAAAAATCGGCCTCCATGCCGATGTCGTCGCCAACGGGTTTGAAGTGCTCGAGGCGCTCACCCGCATCCCCTATGACATTATCTTCCTGGATTGTCACATGCCCGAAATGGATGGGTATACGGCCGCTCAGGAAATTCAAAAACTCTGGCGCGACCCCGGCAGCGCGCCGCCACTCAAGTCCAAGCCGTTTATCATCGCCCTCACCGCCAACGTGCTGCCCGGCGAGCGCGAGCGCTGCCTTGCCTCGGGCATGGATGATTACCTCAGCAAACCGCTCGAACCCGGGGAATTGATCGCCGCTTTGGGCCGCGCCGGGCTGAGCCTCGCTTCGCCCGCGCCCGCACCGGTGGCGGGCACCACGCCGGCCGACCACCAAGGGCTGCTGGATCAGGCGGTATTGGATAAATTGCGCGCCCTGCGACAACCCGGCGAGACCGACCCAATGGCCGAATTGATTGACCTGTTCCTGCACGATATGCCGCGGCACATGAAGCAAATGCAGGCGGCCCTGGCCAACCAGGACGCCAAAGCCATGAAACTCGCCGCCCACAGCTTGAAAGGCAGCGCCCGCAACATGGGCGTGCTGCGCCTGGCTCAAACCTGCGACCTGCTCGAGCAGCAATCCCGGGAGGGCAATCTCGCCAACGCCTCGCAACTCCTCACCCAAATCCAGGCCGAATACGCCGAAGCCGAACAGGCGCTGCTGGCGGAAAAGGGGAAGTGATGGAAACCGGAACGGCAACCATGGCAGAAAAATTTATTGGCATAAAAATTGGGAGCCGAATTTATAAAAATTTGATTAAATAGTTTTCAATTTTTTTGCCATGTTGGGTTCCTCATTTTTCTCAAATTGTTCTGAAAAATTCGGTGTCCGGCTCATTCTGGCCGCCCTCATCGTTTCAGTTTTCCTCCTCTATTCCCCGGTCTGGTACTTCGACTTCGTCAATTACGATGATCCGGATTATGTCACTCAAAACCCATGGGTTCAGGCCGGACTGACCGTCCGGAGTATCGCCTGGGCCTTCGGCAGCCTGCATGGTGAACAAACCTACTGGCATCCCCTCACCTGGCTCTCGCACATGCTCGATTGCCAACTCTTTGGTTTAAACGCAGGCGCGCATCACCTCGTTAATGTATTATTCCACGCCCTTAACGTCGGTCTGCTTTTCCTGGTGCTCAAGCGCCTCACCGGCGCGGTATGGCGCAGCGCCATCGTCGCCGCCCTCTTCGCCCTGCATCCCTTGCAGGTGGATACCGTCGCCTGGATCACGGAGCGCAAAAACCTGCTCACCACCCTGTTCGGCTTGCTCACGCTCTGGGCCTATGCCAGCTACGTGGAAAAACCCTCGCTGAAACGTTACCTGCCCCTCCTCCTCTGGTTCGCCCTCTGCCTGATGTGCAAGCCCGCCCTGGCTCCCCTCCCCTGCGCGCTGTTGCTGCTGGACTACTGGCCACTAGGGCGCTGGGGGGGAAATTCCGCAATCCGCAATCCGCAATCCGCATTCGATGGTTCCGCATTCAGTGGCTGCCTGGCCAGATTAATCCTGGAGAAAGTGCCCCTCTTGGCGCTGTCCGTAGGGATCAGTGTCATGACGATGCTCGCGCATGAAACCGTCTGCCGACCCAATGCGGAAATGGCCCTGACCCCGCTGCTCCGCGCGGAAAACGCCTTCGTTTCCTATGCCGCGTATGTGCGCAAGTTGTGCTGGCCATTTGACCTGGCCGCATTCTATCCGCACCCCGGTGCCTGGCCCATGAGCCTCGTTCTGGGCAGCAGCATCTTCCTGTTGGTACTCACGGGATTGGCCCTGTGGCTGCACAAGCAATTACCCAGCTTGGCCGTGGGTTGGTTCTGGTTCCTGGGCCTGTTGGTCCCCGCCATCGGCCTGATTCAGGTTGGCGCGCAGGCGATGGCGGATCGCTTCGTGTACCTGCCTCTGGTGGGATTATTCATCGCCCTTACCTGGCTCATCGCCGACCTGCTCGCAAAGGTTCGCTGCCCAATCTGGGCGCGGGCCCTGCCCGCCGTTCTGGCCTGTCTTGCCTTTGGTTTTACCTCCGCTCGCCAGCTACACCATTGGCAGAACAGTATTACGTTATGGGAACGCGTGATGGCTACCATCAAAAACAACGGTCATCGCCATAGTGACTGGATCGCCTATAGCGGATACGGCTGCGCGCTCATGGCCAATGGCCAGTTTGAAGCGGCCAAAAGGCAACTGCAGATTGCCTTGGATATTTCTCCCGAATCGTTTTCCGTCCTCTATAACATGGGTTGCGTTTTGGAAAGCCAGGGGGACTTGTCTGGCGCTGCCGAATATTACAAAAAGGCCGTTGCCCAGCGTTCGGGCATTTCAAAAATGCATAAATCCCTGGTCAACCTTTATATGCGGACCGGACGGCTTGACGCCGCCATCGCCGCCAATCTTCAGGCCATCAAAAGCCTGCCTCCCGATGACCTGCTGCACCTGTTCCACGCCCAGTTGCTGATGGCCACGCGCGATTACTCGGGGGCCATCTCCCACTACCAGGAAGCTCTCAAATTAAATCCCGACTCGACGCCCGCTCAAAACGACCTCGCCTGGTTGCTGGCCACCGCTCCCCAACCCAACCTCCGCAACGGTGCCGAGGCCGTCCGACTGGCCGAGGCCGCCGCCCAGGCAACGGGGTACCGGCAAATACTAATCGTGGGGACATTGGCCGCCGCGTATGCGGAAGCCGGGCAATTCCCAAAAGCGGTAGCCACCGCCGAAAAGGCGATCGCCATGGCCCAGGCCCAAGGGCAAACCGCCCTCGTGGAAACCAACCGTCGTCTGCTTCAAGAATATCGTCAAAATCGTCCGCATCGTCAGAGCCCGGAGTAAAAATCCAGGACTGTTTGCAGAAAAATGAACCGGCAGAAAAATTGGAAACCGAATTATAAAAAATGATCAATTGAAATTTGATTTTATAGTTTCCAATTTTTTTGCCAGATAATCTTTTTGCCATGTCGGGCTCCGCATTCAACGAAGAAAAGACCGGACCATGGCAGAAAAATTTATTGGCATAAAAATTGGGAGCCGAATTTATAAAAAAATGATCAGTGAAAAATTGATTTAATAGTTCTTAATTTTTTTTGCCAGATAATCTTTTTGCCATGTCGGGCTCCTCATTCATCGCGGAAGACCGGAACCTGGCAGAAACATTTATTGGCAGAAATATTGGGAACCGAATTTACAAAAAATGATCAGTGAAAATTGATTTAATAGTTTCCAATTTTTTTGCCATGTCGGGCTCCCTATTTTTCTGCAAGGTCTCCCGTTTTTGCCATGTCGGGCTCCCCGATATTTTGCTTCGATCACGCTTTACTTTCTTCCCCTAATCGCGTAGATTGTTATCCATGTTCAAAGTGGGATTAGAAGTGGACATGTTAACAACGTAATTCCCATGGCATACAATATGAAAAAATTGACTTTTACGGTGGGCCTGATGGCTCTCATGGCTGTTTCGGTGAAGGCGAATCCGGGGTATTTTCTTTTCTTGAATCTTAGCGGTGACAAAATATTCAATACCAATGAAATGGCCTCCGCGACGAACAATTCTTCGCTCACCTCGAATGCCTACCCCAGTTTAAGAATCGCCATCTACTATAGCACCAACACCATTGCCACCAATTTAACGGATCGGCGCGCCCACGTCTGGCCCAACAACACCAACGGCGGCATCACGGGATATGCTTTATTCACAAATACCAGCGGTATTATTGGGTTCAATTCGAATCCCGCATTTAATGGCCGCTTCAGCGGTGGCAGCACTTCGAACACCGCCTATAAAGTAGAAATGGCGATCACAAATCAGTTTCAGGTACGTATCTGGGACAACACGTACGGAGCCACTTGGGAAGCGTTTAAATCCAATATGGATGTCGGGAATGTGCCCGCTGGCATCTTGTACGGGTTATCCCCTCTGTTTTACCTACAGCCTTCAGATAGTGCTCAAACTCCTATTCCTAATCCACCATCTCCGATTGATGTAATGCCCTTCTGGAATCTGACCAATGTTGTTGTACTGTCCCCGGTCATTACCACCCAGCCACAAAGCCAAGTGCGCGTGCCGGGAACCACGGCCAGTTTCAGCGTGGCGGCTACCGGCACTGCGCCGCTCGGCTACCGCTGGCGGTTCAACAATACCAATCTCGTTTGGGCCACCAACAGTACATTGACGCTGAACAATGTGCAAAGTGTTAACGCTGGCTACTACCAGGTGATCGTGAGCAACACCGCCGGGACGGTCACCAGTACCGTAGCCACCCTGACGGTGGTGTATCCCCCCGCCATCACCGGCCAACCACAAAGCCAGACCTGCGCCGCAGGCACCATGGCCAGCTTCAATGTGACCGCCACCGGTACGGCCCCGCTGGCGTATCAATGGTACAAATCAGTAATCAGTCAGCAGTCAGCAGTGATCAGTGGAGCCACAAATTCAGCCTTTAGCCTTCAACCTTTAGCCTTGGGAGACGCGGGGAGCTATTACTGTGTGGTCAGCAATGCGTATGGGGCCGCCACCAGCAGCGTGGCCAGCCTGACGTTGCTGGTGTACCCGCCGGTCATCACTGGCCAACCGCAAAACCAGACGAACCGATTGGGAACCACGGCCCTATTCAACGTGACGGCCAGCAGCCTTATCCCTTTGTCCTACCAATGGATGCGGGTTGGCGCCTCATTCCCCATCGCCACCACCAGCCAACTCACCATCCCTATGGTCCAAGCCACGGACGCCGGAAGCTATTACTGTGTGGTGAGTACTGCGGATGGACGGGTCGTGAGCAAACTGGCAACGCTCACCGTGCTCTCCCCGCCGGTCATCACCGTCCAGCCCCAAAGCCAATCTAACCCGCTGGGAGCGCCAGTAAGTTTCACGAGTGTCGCCGTCGGCACTTCACCGCTGGCCTACCAGTGGTACAAGGCAGTGACTAGTAATCAGTCACCAGTTATCAGTGGGGCCACGAATTCGGTCTATCGTCTCACGGCGGTCGCCGCCCTCGATGCTGGATCGTATTACTGCGTCGTGAGTAATGTTTACGGCATGGCGACCAGTGCCGTGGCCAGCCTGACGTTGCTCTACGCCCCAGCCATCCTCACCCAGCCTGACCACCAACTGGCCCCGTTGGGAGCGCCCGCCTATTTCAAGGTGACCGCCGCTGGCTTCGAGCCACTCGGCTATCAGTGGTACAAGGCAGTGACTAGTAGTAATCAGTCACCAGTGGTCAGTGGTCAGTGGTCAGTGGTCAGTGGTCAGTGGAGCCACGAATTCAGCCTTCAGCCTTTAGCCTTGGGGGACGTGGGGAGCTACTACTGCGTGGTCAGCAATGCGTATGGGATGGCCACCAGTGCGGTCGCCACACTAACCTTGGCGTATTCCCCCGTCATCACTGGCCAACCGCAAAACCAAACGAACGTATTGGGAACCGCCGCCAGCTTCAGCGTAACCGGCGTCGGCACCGCCCCGTTGGCGTATCAGTGGTTTAGATCAGTAACCAGTCATCAGTCATCAGTCATCAGTGGGGCCACGAATTCAGCCTTTAGCCTTCAGCCTTTAGCCTTGGTTCACGCGGGGAGCTATTACTGCGTGGTCCGTAACGGTTACGGCATGGCCACCAGTGCGGTGGCCACCCTGACCGTGCTGTGCCCGCCGACCATTACCACCCAACCGCAAAGCCAGATGAACGTGCAGGGGACCACCGTCAGTTTCAACGTGACTGCCGCTGGCACGGCCCCGTTGGCGTACCAATGGTTTAGATCAGTAACCAGTAATCAGAATCAGTTATCAGTCACCAGTGGGGCCACGAATTCAGCCTTTAGCCTTCAGCCTTTAGCCTTGGGACACGCGGGGAACTATTACTGCGTGGTCAGTAATGCCTATGGCGTGGCGACCAGCCGGATGGCGACCCTGACGGTACTATCCGCGCCCATCATTACCACCCAACCGCAAAGCGTGACGAATGGGTTGGGGGCTGTTGCCAGGTTTAACGTGGTTGCCGACGGCACCGGGCCGTTGACGTACCAATGGTTTAGATCAGTTATCAGTGATCAGTTATCAGTAATCAGTGGGGCCACGAATTCGGCCTTTAGCCTTCCGCCTTTAGCCTTGGGGGACGCGGGGGATTACCAGGTGGTAGTTGCCAACAGTTTTGGCAGCGTGACCAGCCTCGTGGCCACCTTGACCGTAGTGGATAACCTGGGACCGCTCATCACGGTCAACGGCACCCTTGGACAGACTGTCAACCAACGGCTCTACTCCCTCAGCGGTGTCGTAACCGATGCCGGACGGGGAAACCATGGGGTACGAAACCTCTGGGTCAACGGCTTGGCAGTCACCAATGTGAGCGCCGTTGACGACGCCGTCGCACCTTGGAGCCAGGTCCTCACGTTACAGCCAGGGATGAACTATGGGTACGTCCTGGCCGCAGATGCCTTGGGCAATCGCAGTACCAACCTGTTCTATATCAACTTTGTACCGACGGATTCCGGCCTCCCCACCGTGATGATCAGCCAACCCGCCAGCCCAACCTATTCCAATTTGGTCATGGTCTCCGGCACAGCCTCGGATGCCAAAGGCGTGGTGGAAGTCTGGTGCCAGCAGAACGATGGTCCTTGGATGCTGGCCAGTGGCGCGAACAAATGGAGCATCCAACTGGTGCCCACGCTCGGCACCAACACCCTGGCGGCCTACGCGGTGGATGCCTCGGGTAACTACTCGAAAACCAACCGCGTCAAATTTGTGAAACTGGCCACCGATACCTTGACTGTGACTCGCGTTGGCAACGGCACCTTGTCCCCGGACCTAAACGGCAAGGTGCTGACGCTTGGCTCCCCCTATTCCATGAAGTCCTTGCCAGGGACTGGCTTCCTCTTCTCCAATTGGGTGGGGAATGGCTCGGTGTTGACGAACAATCCCAGCCTCCTCTTCACCATGCGCTCCAACCTGACCTTGACCGCGAACTTTGTGCCCAACGCCTTCCTGGCACGCAAAGGCGATTATGCGGGGCTGTTCTGTCCGAGTAACGACGTATTCCAAGCCGACTGGACCAATAGTGGTGCCGTAAAATTGACTATGACGGACAAAGGGGCTTTTAGCGGCCAATTGACCTATCAAGGCAAAGTGTATCCGTTAGCTGGCGCGTTTGATGTCAGCGGCGTGGCCACCGCGAATATCGCCCGGGGGAACGACCCGGCATTGCAGGTATGGCTGAACCTGGACCTGAACGCTGGCGGCGGCATGACTGGAACCATCAACCAAGGCACGAATTGGTCCTCGGCGTTGCGGGCAGGCTTGGTTTTAAAACAGGCCCAAGTGAAGACCAGTTACTCGGTGGCAGTAGTCCTTGATCCGACTGGTACCAATGTGGGCACCCTGAATTTGAGCGTGCAACCCTCCGGCCTCGTCACCCTAACGGGCACCCTGGCCGACGGCACCAAATTGACCGGATCGCTGCCGCTGACCACCAAGCACGAAGTGGTGCTGTACCAAACCTTATATGTCGGCAAGGGGCTATGGCTGGGCTACCTGAGTTTGGCAAACCC
Source organism: Verrucomicrobiota bacterium (assembly GCA_037139415.1). Taxonomy (NCBI): domain Bacteria; kingdom Pseudomonadati; phylum Verrucomicrobiota; species Verrucomicrobiota bacterium. The sequence goes on from JBAXGN010000038.1 coordinate 17,773, forward strand.
GAATCCAAACGGCACCGCCCATTGGCAAAAGCTCGAAAATGGCTTCTCCGTAAATGCCCGGCTGCTGTTGCCGTGAACGCAGAAGGCCGGAACATGGCAAAAAAATTTGTTGGCAGAAATATTGGGACCCGAATTTATAAAAAAATGATCAGTGAAAATTTGATTTAATGGTTTCCAATTTTTTTGCCAGCTAATATTTTTGCCATGTCGGCTCCGTATTGGAACGCAAAAAGACCGGAGCATGGCAGAAACATTTATCGGCAGAAATATTGAGAACCGAATTTACAAAAAATGATCGTGAAAATTGATTTAATAGTTTCCAATTTTTTTGCCAGATAATATTTTTGCCATGTTGGGCTCCTCATTTTCCTCCAATTTTTCTGAAAAATTCGGTATCCGGCTCATTCTGGCCGCCCTCATCGTTTCAGTTTTCCTCCTCTATTCCCCGGTCATTTACTTCGACTTCATCAATTATGACGACCCAGCCTATGTAACCCAGAACACCTGGGTCCAAGCCGGGCTGACCCCCAAGGGAGTGGCCTGGGCCTTCGGCAACCTGCACGGGGAACAAACCTACTGGCATCCCATCACTTGGCTCTCGCACATGCTGGATTGCCAGCTCTTCGGCTTGAACGCGGGTTGGCATCACCTCGTCAATGTCCTGTTCCACGCCCTTAACGCCGGGTTGCTTTTCCTGGTGCTCAAACGCCTCACCGGCGCTGTATGGCGCAGCGCCATCGTCGCCGCCCTCTTCGCCTTGCATCCCTTGCAGGTGGATACCGTCGCCTGGATCACCGAGCGTAAAAACCTGCTCACCACCCTATTCGGCTTGCTCACGCTCTGGGCCTATGCCAGCTATGTGGAAAAGCCCTCCCTGAAACGCTACCTGCCCCTCCTCCTCTGGTTCGCCCTCTGCCTGATGTGCAAGCCTGCCCTGGCTCCCCTGCCCTGCGCGCTGTTGCTGCTGGACTACTGGCCACTCAAGCGCTGGGGGGGAAATTCCGAATTCCGAATTCCGAATTCCGCATTCGATGGTTTCGCACTCCGCACTCCGCACTCCGAATTCAGTGATTCCGCAATCCGCAATCCGCAATCCGCATTCCCTGAGTTCCGTCTCCTTACCTCGACGGCTACAAAATTAGTCCTGGAGAAAGTGCCGCTCTTGGTGCTCTCCTTGGCAATCAGTATGGTGATCATCGTGGGACACCGAAACCTGGGCAGTTCCATTGCCCTGCCTCTCACACTGCGCTTGGAAAACGCGGTGGTTTCCTATGCCAGCTACCTGGGAAAACTATTTTGTCCGATCAATCTGGCCGTATTTTACCCTTATCCCGACCAAATTGCCATCACCGCCGTGCTGTTCAGCATCTTGCTCTTGTTGCTCATTACTGGGATGGTGGTATGGCAATTCAAGCAGTCACCTTATCTGGCCGTGGGTTGGTTCTGGTTCCTCGGATTACTGGTGCCGGCCATCGGGGTGGTTCAGGCGGGCATGCAGGCCATGGCCGACCGTTTTGCGTATGTCCCCCTCATCGGAGTAGCCATCGGGATCGTCTGGGGGGGGGGCGGGTGGATTACCGCCCACCGCTGGCCTCTCTGGGGCCGCCTCACCCTTGGGATCGTCCCCATTCTGGCCTGCACGGCCCTTGCCTCCCGGCAACTGGGGTATTGGAAAAACAGCCTAACCCTATGGGAACACACCTTTATGGTTACCCGTAAAAACTGGGTGTCGCATACCAATTATGGTCACGCACTACACCATATGGGCCAACTTGCTGCGGCCAAACAACAGTTCCTGGAAGCTTCGCGAATCCTGCCTGAAGATTATGAATCACTGAACAACTTTGGCATGATTTCGGAAACCATGGGCGAACTGGATTCGGCGGTAGATTATTATCGTAAATCCTTACAGGCTCAATCCAACGCCAAAACTCAAAAAAGACTCAGCCGCGTTCTATTTCGATTGGGCCGGGTTCCAGAGGCCATCGAGTCAAATCGCACCGCGTTGCAAATGCTGCCGCGCGATGTTACGCTGCACCACGTACAAGCCCAACTCCTGGGGATGACGCATGATTATGGCGGGGCATTACCGCACTATCGCGCGGCGCTGGAGAACAACCCAACGAATCCGCCCGTGTTAAGTGATCTCGCCTGGTTTTTAGCCACCTGCCCGCAAACCGATTTGCGTAATGGCACTGAAGCAGTCCGACTGGCGGAAAAAGCGGTCACGCTGACGGGCTTCAAGCAGACGGTAATCGTGGGAACCCTGGCCGCCGCGTATGCGGAAGCCGGGCAGTTCTCGAACGCAGTGGCCACCGCCGAAAAAGCCATCGCCCTGGCCCGCACCCGAGGAGAAACTACATTAGCCGAAACAAATCAATTACTACTCCAAACCTACCGCCAAAATCAAGCGTATCACCAGAACCCGGAATAAGATTTTGCAGAAACATTTATTGGCAGAAAAATAAGACGCTGAAATTTATTTTTACTTCGGATGATCGCGCGGTATTTGAATAGTTTTCTGAGTTTCGATTTTTCTGCCAGTTTATTTTTCTGCAAAATTGAAGTTCTGCTATTATCGCGGCAGGATTTTTACATAGCCGCTCTGGTTCGTCCCCATAAAATACCCGCCGCCGAAGGTCTGCATGTTGGTGGGACAGTTCTGTATCAGCGCGCCACTGAACGAATTCAAAGTCTTGAGCCCCGGGACTTTAAAGCTCCCTTTGAACGTCCCATCCCGTGCGACTGTCAGCGTCACATTGGTCAATCCACCCGCACCGACTTTCAACAGTCCATTAGTGACATACAGCGTATTGGTATAACGTGCCGGCAAATTGCCATCCCCGACCACCAACACGCCGTTGGCCCACTCGACCGGGGCTTTCCCCGTTGCCGGAGGCACATACCGGGAGAGTGCCATCGCCCGATAATCATCGAATCCCCCGGTAAAATTTTTCCCTACCGCACCTTGCATTTTAGCCCATGTCACAATTCGGTAGTTCATATTTGTGGTCACATTCGTCACCGTTCCGCCACCCGGTAAGGCCACTTCGCTGGTTTGTAAATATACCTGGTTTGAAAAAGAACTCCATTGCATTAAAAGGCCTTTCCCACCGTATAACGATGCGTATATGGGAAAGTCCCCTTGGCGTTGTATCGGCGTGGTTTGCGTAAAAGCCGTGCCATCCGCCAATATACCTCGGATACTGGCCACGCCGGTACTGCTGACGCTGATGGCTGCGCTGCCCTCTCCCGTTGGCAATGCCGCTGGGTCAGGGAATGCATCGTAAATTGATCCTTGGATGTTCATCGTGTAATTGCCCGCAAAGTGATTCCCGTTACTATTATTGACCCAAAACGCCCAAATCACGGCCGCAAGCTGTCCGCTCTGGTCATACACCCATCCATAAATGGTCTTGCTCAACGGCTGCGGCCAGAACTGGATGAAAATGCTTTTCTTGCCGCTTACGGCTACGGTCTGGGTAAAACCTGCCTGAGATGAATCGCCAATTACAGGTTGAAAAAAACCACTGAAACTATAAGTCTCACCTTGTAAAATTAACTTTCCGCTATAAGTGCCTTTGACGGTCACGGCGACATTAAACCGCCCTGAGTTTTCGGTCCTGACATTGTCCCACTCAGGTCTGAATAGCCCAGAGTAATCCCCCACGTACGATGGGAACGGATTAGTGACAAAATTAGCCTGAATCACCAAGTTGGATTCCATCATAAACATCATGGAAGGGTTGGCAGACGTATTGGTGCGGTTGGCATAAATCCCGGTCCACGACTCAAATACATAGCCTGCACCCGAATTCGCCTTCACGGAATACGCGCGTCCAATTTCCAACGGGTTCCCGGCAAAATCTACTTTGGTAATCGTACCGTTGCCATTGGTGACCAGGATCAAACTAGCTTTTATGATTTTGAAAAAAGTTACGGCATTGGTGGTGGAACATTTGCCGGTACTGCTGATCGCATACGCTCGCAACACATTGGTACCTGGGGTCACCGGCATCGTAAGCTTCCAGTTTTTGAATTGGTTACTCGAACTGGTCGCAAGCCAATTGGTATCATTCACTTGGCAATACACGTTTGTCACCGTAATCGTACTGCTCGTGGTCCCAACCACCTCCATGATTCCGTTGGTAGCGATTAGCCTGACCGGCTTGGGCGCAGTGATCACCAACTTTGGCGCTATTTCGGCACCGGTCACGCTACCGCAATGAACCGAAACGCTTATCGCAAAAAGAATGGCCAAGTGAATCCAGTTTTTCATATTGCTCAGGTTATAAAATTAGGATGTTAAAATGAAAAAAGCGCCCGTTTCCGGGCGCCTTTTTTGAATGCACACTAACAATAGGTTTAGGAAACTTGTTTCTTGCGGCGCAGGAACCACATGGAACCCATGCCCAACACCGTCAATGCATAACTGGATGGCTCTGGCACTAATTGAAAATACGGCATTGTCAATTTTTCTGCTGGGACAGTCGGCGTCGCGTTGGGGTCCGTTAATTTTTGATCCCAAACTGTTGACATACCCCACTGTGCGGTGACGAACCCTTGATCCATCTTCGCCTTGAACGATTCCCATGTCGGACAGCCACCATACGCACTGCTGTCCCATACACGCACCTGCATCTTAACTGATGTTTGCAAACTATCAGTTCGATATGCGAGATTAGCTGTGCCACCGGCGGTAAACAATCCACCAGCTAAGGTACTATTAAAACCAATAATGCCTTTTGATGTTTCAGCTAGAAGGCTCGTACCAGTAATTCCCAAAGAACCACTGTTAGCACCATTCCAATTCCATGCACGGACATCCCTGGAGTCGTTATAAATCGGTGCATTGGTACCGCCCCCTGATCCATAATAAATGGAGATCCTCAAACTTGAACCATACGGATGGGCTACGGTGTTACTCTTAAGACTTGAAGTAGCAACACCATTAGCGGTATCCTCATACGCATAAATCTTATTCGTCGAGTACGAATTATTTGCAAAAAAGAAATAACCTTGCGCGTACGTTGCCAAAGTACCCAGAACCAACAGCGCTAAAGTTAATATTGATTTTTTCATTTGATGACTCCAATTATCGTTAGTTCAATTTTTTTCAAATTACCAGCGTGCTATTGCACCGTATAGGTAAACTGCCAATGTGCATCCCCGTTGCCAGCACCTCGAATATAAAGAAAACCTTCACCAATTTGAAAATTCATATCGATCTGCTGTGCTCCGTCATTCCAACCATAATCGGGGTCATAACTAAAAACAGCCCAACCAACATTCGGATCCCATTTATAAATAGTATCGTAAGGCGCACTCGGGAAATTTAATGCGGCATTCGTCAGTGATGTGGTCACAGGAATTGGCATCGACATGAACGTCAACTTATTTTCCGGAATGTTATTACTAATGACTCCCTGCACCACTTCACCCACAAACGTCAGCGGAAAATTGGTTGTTGCTTGATCATAATAAAAGAAACAGCATTGCCCTGGATTCAACCCAATATAATCAGCCACTACCGCACCATCATTCAAGCCGTAATCCGGATCATAACTGAAGTATGTCCAGCCATCCTGCCAGAGATAGACAGCGGAGTAGGGTGGCAAATTTGTGAAAATCTGATTCAAAATATTACTACCGTTCTTTAACGGAGGAGCAATCAGGTTGAATTTGGAAGGTAAATTCGTCACGGTGGCATACCCCACGACGTTGACTGAGTAAACTTCACCGGCCGCGAGGGCGCTGATTGCAGTGCCGATTCCGACCGCCGCCGTCATTAACATTGTTTTTGTTTTCATCTTCTAAACTCTATTCTATTGTTATTGTGTGCACGACTAACTTCGCAGACTTTTCAATCACTGTCAACGGGTTTTTTTATTTTTTTTGCACTATTTTTTAAACCTCCCGATTCGCACGTGTGTTTTTCTGTATCTTGCTGCAATACAACTACTTTTAAAGATGTTTCGGACGGGTTTGCGGCCACATTCACGGCTTCCGCCGTGTTTTCGAGCGAAAAAACGTGGCTGATCAGCGGTCGAACATCCAGTTTTCGCGCGAAAACGAGCCGCGCCACCTCCGGTTGCAGGGTGACATCGGAGGAATAGCTGCCCAGCATATCCTTCTCATCCACGCAGATTGCCGAAAAATCCACCTCAGCCACATCGCCCCGCTTGGTATGCGCAAACAACATCAACTGTCCACCGCCCCGCAACAGTTCCCGCGCTTGGCTCACCGCCGCGTTCGACGGTACCGCTATGACCGCCGCGTCGAGTCCCCGGCCTTTGGTTTTAGACTTGACTATTTTATGAAGGACTATTGCGTCCGGCGCACCGGCATGGACGGCTCCAAAACGGCGGGCCAGCCGATGTCGCGCGGGAAGCAGGTCCGTCGCGATCACCTTCATGCCGCGCAGGGTGAGGAGGCGCGTGAACATGAGGCCGATGGGCCCCTGCCCCGCCACCAGCACCACATCCCCTGGCAACAGGCTCAACCGCAGGATGGCCTTCAGAATGGTGTTCACTGGCTCCAGCATCGCCCCTTCCACAAAGCTGTTTTTCGCCGGGATCTTCACCACGCCCGGCAACACAAACGACATGACCCGCACATATTCGGCATAGCCGCCCCCAGCCGGCTCGAAGCCGGCCGTGATGCCAGTGCGCTTATACGTGGCGCACTGCGCAAAGGCGCGGTGCCGACAGGCATGGCATTTCAGGCACGGCACATGGTGATGCAGGGCGACGCGCTCCCCAACGTGAAAGCCCTGGACCCGCGCACCCACCCGGACAATGACCCCGGCGGTTTCATGGCCGAACACGCGCGGCGGCGGCACCGTGCCGTACTGGATTTTTTTGATGTCGGTGGGGCAAACGCCGCAGGCGGCCACGCGAACCAGCAATTCACCGGCAAGGATGCGCGGAACCGGAAGCGTTTCCAGCCGCAGATCGTTAGGCCCACGATACACGACTGCCCGCATCGTTTTCGGGATTTTGCAGAAAGATGAACCGGCAGAAATATGTTTTGAATTCATAAAATGGTTGGGAATTTTGCAGAAAGATGAGCCGGCAGAAATATAATTTAATTTAAATTTTTCGGAAGCTCGTTCCCAATGGCCGGGATGTTTCTTATCGTGGTTGAATTGCACAACTTTCGATGGGAATTTTGCAGAAAGATGAACTGGCAGAAATATAATTTTATTTGAATTTCGCGGAAACTCGTTTCCAATGGCCGGGATGTTTCTCATCGTGGTTGAATTGCCCAGCTTTCGACGGGGATTTTGCAGAAAAATGAACCGGCAGAAATATAGAGGACACATTCACAAAATGATTTATTACAGGTTGTTTTTCAGTGTTTTAAAGGTGAGTTGGGCGCGAGCTATATTCACCCAAAGGATGGCATCCAATCGCGTGTGTTGCAGCAACCGCCGGGCGTGCTGTTCAAATGCGCCCGCATCCTCCTCCAGCGCGGTAAGTTTGAACGCCATGCCTGGCGCCGCCAACCGCATCTTCTTTATACCGGTTTTGCGCCCTGAAATGATCACGTCCACATCCCTGATCACCTGCTGTTCACCGCCGAGAAAATGCACCATGGCCTCCTCGTACAACGGTAGTTCCAACCCGGTACCCCAGTCCTTTACCAGCGCCACCAATCGTTCTTCAAACTCGCGACTTACTGCATCTTTGGCATAATCAGTTACCACTAACTCAAATTTTCGCCGATCCGCCAATCGTAAACTCGTGTTAATGAATTCATGTTCGACTTTGTCGGTTCGGAGATTAACCAGTTTAGCATGGGCTAAATCCGCCAACAGCAAATAATTCAGCAACTGCATGCGGTGGAGCGGCGTCAGGAATTCAACGGCCTTGAACTCAAACAAAGCCCCTTGATTGACCACTGCATCGAAATAGTAGGTCTTGTTAAACGATTCGTGCCCGACCACCACCGGCACCTCCAACAAAACATTGGGTAAACGCTCTGCCAATTCGTGTTTATAAACCACCTCATCGAACAGCCGCCCCAATTCCCTGTGCATTTTGAACACGCACTCCATCACCTCATAAGCAATCCGCCCAAATTCGGGTTGCTCCAGTCGGCGCAATGCGATCTTACGAACAATGGGCATAGAGTATCTGGCCAATCAAAATATCTTCATCTTTTTGCCAGATAATTTTTTTGCCATGTCTGGTTTTCCATTTTTCTGCCGGTTTATTTTTCTGCAAAAATCCGGGCGGCGGTAGCGCGGGTCTGGTCCAGCCAGGTACGACGTTGCTCCGGCGTGCTGGCGATTACCGGGGCGAATACCAACCGCTCCACCAACGGCACGCCCAGGTTGCGGAATACCACCGTTTTCCAAAACACCTCGAGCGGATCGCCGTACATCTCGATTTCCTTGTCCTGCGGGTTGTTGGCCGTGGTGACCACCAGCGCCCGCTGAAGCGGAAGCAACCCTTGGGAGCGCGCGCCACCCTTGCCATCCGGCACAAAGTTATAGGCCCGCCCCGGTCGAAACACGCGATCCACCCAGCCTTTCAGAATCGCCGGCGGCTGGCTCCACCAATTGGGATGGACCACCACCAGCCCCATCGCCCGCTCCATTTCCGCCGCGTAAGCCTCAATGTGCGACGGCAGCGCGGCCCCGCGCGCAAGTTCCTCACTGCGCATGACCGGATCAAACTGCTCCGCATAGAGATCGTGGAAGGCAACCGTGTGCCCGGCAGCCGTCAAGGCGGAACGCACTGTGTCCGCCAAAGCATGGTTAAAACTGCCCAACGTGGGATGCGCCAAAATAAGGGAAATATTCATGGAAATTGAGAAAATTGGGGGAATTTATTGCAGAAAAATGAACGGGCAGAAAAATATTTTTAATTATTATTTCATGCGGGGAAGCTTGCAGAAAAACGGAAGGCCAAGCGTCTTCCATCACTTATGGCAAAGCATATTTGTTCTTCATTTTTCTGCAAAATCAGGCTGGTTCATTGCCCTGCAGTAATAACCCTGCATTCACAAAACCCAACCGTCTTCCACCACTTCTGGCAAAAATTATCTATTCTTTATTTTTCTGCCGGTTCATTTTTCTGCAAAATCCGGCTGTTCATTGCCCTGCGATGATTGCCCTACCTTCAAGAAAGCCGAGCATCTTCCATCACTCGCGGCAAAACATATCTGTTTTTCATTTTTCTGCCGGTTCATTTTTCTGCAAAATCAGGGCTTATTCCACCGGGACGACGCGGTAGAAGCGCAGGGTGCGGGCGGCTTTGTCATCTTGGATGGTCAGGACGTTTTCGGTCGCCACCAGCGGTTCACCCGCCGCCTGCCAGTCCTGATTCAAGCCGTCCTTGCACTGAACCTGATAGGTCTTGCCCGGCTCGACCGCGAAGGAGAAGCTGACCAGATTTTCCTGGTCCAGACCGGCCGCGAGCGCAGCCGCAGCAGGTCCGGTCGGCTTGGCGGCTACCAGCGGACCAGCCAGCTTGGGCGCCAGACGCACCATCATTACCTGCGGAACGATAACCGTCACCTGGGCCACCTGGCTGGTTACGACCCCCACCATGTTGCTGATGACTACCGAGTACCCCGCACTGCGATTGGGGGTCACCGCCGCCAGCGTCAACGTGGGCAACACCTGGCCACGGATCGGTATCCCGTTGGACAACCATTGGTATTTCAACGTTGCGGTACCGGTCGCCAACACCTTCAAGACCACCGTCTTTTTCTGAACCACGTTCGTGCTCAGCGGCTGACTGGTAATCACCGGCGGGTTCTGAACAAAAATATTGGCCGCCAGCAGGCGGAAGGAACCCACCCGATTGGTTACCCCAACATAATACGCGCCGCTATTGGCCAGTTGCGCATTGGTCAACGTAAGCGTGGAATCGGTCGCCCCCGGCACTTTCACGGTCGACTTAAACCATTGGTAGGTCATCGCAGGCGACCCAGTTACCGTCACACTCACATTGGCGGTGGTACCCACCGGCACATAGAGGTTCTGCAGTTTGGATACGAGCACGGGCTTGAACTCGATGGTCAGGTTGGCCACCGCGCTGGTGACAATGCCATAGGCATTACTCAGCACCACGGAATAGGCCGCCGCCTTGTTGACATTGTTCGCCGTGACACTCAAGAGGGAACTGATCTGCCCCTTGATCGGAACGCTGTTCGAGAGCCACTGATACTTGATCGGTAGTTTGCTGGTAGCCGTCACACTGAACGGGGCCAACGCACCAAAGGCGACCACTTTGTTGGTCGGCTGTTTGCTAATGGTTGGCCCGCCCACAAAGGAAAGGAAACCGACCGCACTGGTGGCCGAGCCGTACGCATTGGTCACCACCGCATAGTAACCACCCCGGGCAGACACGGTGTTCGTCAACTTGGTCAACGTCAACACGTCGCTGGTGGCCCCTGGAACCAACAACCCGTCATGGTACCATTGGAACGACAGCGGTGTGCCACCGGCGGCACCCACCACCAAGTTGGAGGTCCCACCACCCACCGGCACAATCACATTGGTCGGGTTAACCGTGATCACTGGCGGTTGCTGCACCGTCAGCAACACCACCGAACTGGTGGCGGCGCCTTGCGCATTGGTGACCACCACAGAATAATAACCCCCATCGGTCGGCAGCACATTGGTCAGGGACAGGTGGACATCCAATGCCCCGGCGATCCGCAGGGTATTATGGAACCATTGATAGAACAGGGGTGCCGCACCACTGGCGGTAACATCAAAGCCAGCCAAACCGCCCACGCGTGCGGTGGCGGCGACTGGCTGCGCGGTGATCGCAGGTGGCAACAACACCGTCAACGTGGCGACCGAGCTGGTTGCGGCGCCGTACGCATTCGTCACCACCACCAGGTAATTCCCGGCATCTGTCGCTTGGCTGTTGGCAATGGTGTATTGGCTGTTCGTGGCCCCACTGATCACTGATAACGGATTACTGTTCACTGATCTAAACCATTGATAGTGGAACGGAGCGGTGGCGGACACCCCCACCGTCAGGGTGAAATTACCATGCAACCCCACCGATTGACTGGCGGGACTGAGCGTAATCGAAGGCGGCAACAAGATCGTCAGCGTGGCCACCGAACTCGTGGCCGAGCCATAAGGATTGCTCACGACCACCAGGTAATCGCCAGCATCCCCTGCTTGGCTGTTAGCAATGCTGAATTGGCTGTTCGTGGCCCCACTGATGACTGATAACTGATAACTAGTCACTGCCTTGTACCACTGATACGCAAAAGGCGCGGTACCCGAGGCAGCCACAGTGAAACTGCCGTTTCCGCCCAACACGACCGCCTGGTTGGTCGGATTCAGCGCGATCCCCGGCGGTAACAACACCGTCAACGTGGCGACGGAACTGGTGGCCGCACCATACAGATTGGTCACCACCAACTGATAATCCCCGGCATCCAACGCAGCTGCCGTCGGCAGGCTGTAGGCTGAATTGGTGGCCCCACTGATAACGGATAACGGATTACTGATCACTGACTTATACCACTGATAGGCAAACGGAGCCGTACCCGAAACCGCCGCGACGAAGCTGACATTGCCACCCAAAACCGCCGATTGATTGGTCGGGTTTAACGTAATGGTGGGCGGCAGGAGCACAGTCAGGGTGGCGACCGCACTGGTGGCGGAACCGTACAGATTGGTCACCACGACAACATAATTCCCGGCGTCCCCCGCTTGGCTGTTGGTAATGGCGTATTGGCTGTTCGTGGCCCCACTGATAACGGATAACTGATTACCAATCACTGATCTAAACCATTGATACGCCAACGGAGCCGTGCCGGACGCGGCAGAAGCCAAACTGGTGGCCCCCCCCTGCACCACCGACTGGTTGGTGGGATTAAGCGTGATGGCGGGCGGCAACAACACGGTCAGCACGGCCACCGAACTCGTGGCCGAGCCATAAGGATTCGACGCCACCGCCAAGTAACCGTCTGCATCCGCCGCCTGCAGATTGGTCAATTGTAATGTGAGATTGGTCGCAGCCAGAATGGGCGTGACACCCTTGTACCATTGGTAAGTGAGCGGAGCCGTGCCTGAACCATCCACGGTGAAACTGACCGAGCCACCCACCAAAATCGCCTGGTCAACTGGATGGAGGGTGATGCCCGGCTTGAACAACAAACTGAATGCCGCCACGGCGCTGGTCACCGAACCCGAGGCGTTGGTCACCACGACCTGATAGCTGCCAACCTGGGCGGCAGACACATTCGTCAACCACAACGTGGCATTGGTTTCATTACCCAACAGATTCGTACCATTAAAGACCCATTGATACGACAGCGTCGCCGCCCCCAGAGCGGTAACCGTGAAAGACGCACTGCCGCCGACAAGCGCGTTGGTATCCTTCGGTTGTGCGGTAATACCGGGGGCATCGAACACCTGAAGCTTGGCGACGAGACTGGTGGCGGAACCGTACAGATTGGTCACCACGACAACATAATCCCCAGCATCCCCCGCTTGGCTGTTGGTAATGCTGTATTGGCTGTTCGTAGCCTCACTGATAACTGATAACTGATTACTGATAACTGATTTGTACCATTGATAAGCAAACGGCGGTTCGCCCAGCACACCCACCGTAAATGAAGCACTCCCAGCCAGGGACACGGAAGTATCGGTTGGTTGCGCCGAAATCGCCGGCGTCTGCAACACGGTCAGCACGGCCACCGCACTGGTCGCCGATCCGTAAGCATTGGCCACCACGGCATAATAACTGCCTTCACCGACTTTTTGCACGTTCGTCAGGGTCAGCGCCGCATTGGTGGCCCCCGTCAGCAAGGAACCAAGGCCATACCACTGATAGGTGAACGGCGTGGTACCAGTCGCGGTCACAGCGAATTGGGCCGTACCCCCAACATACACGGTTTGATTGGTGGGGCTCGAGGCGATGAGGGGCGACTCCAGGATGGTCAATACCGCCACCGCACTGGTTACCGAACCGTACGCATTGGCGACCACCACCTGATAGTTACCGGCATCCGCCGCTTGGCTGTTGGCAATCGTGTATTGGCTGTTCGTGGCCCCACTGATTACGGATAACTGATTACTGATAGCTGATCTAAACCATTGATACGTGAAAGGCACCGGACCCGACGCAACGATCACGAATGCGGCGGTGTTCCCAGCCAGCACACTTTGGTTGGTCAGGTTGACAGTAATGGTCGGCGGCAGGAGCACGGTCAGGGTGGCTACCGCACTGGTGACAGAACTGTACAGATTGGTCACCACCACAAAATAATTCCCGGCGTCCCCCGCTTGGCTGTTGGTAATGGCGTATTGGCTGTTCGTGGCCCCACTGATAACTGATAACTGATTACTGATAACTGATCTAAACCATTGATAGTTCGGCGCCGTGCCCGTGGTGGCCACGCTGAAATGAACCGTCCCACCCACGACCACCGATTGGCCGATGGGATTCAGCGTAATCGTCAGCGGTTGCACCAATGTCAACGCTGCCACCGTGCTGGTCACCGCGCCGTATTGGTTGGTGATTACCACATAGTAACTGGCAGAAGCCTGCACATTGGTCACGGTTAAGCTCGCATTGACCGCGCCAGCCAGAACCGTGCTGTTCACAAACCATTGGTACGACAGCGCCGTCCCCATGGCATTGACCGTAAACGAGGCCATACTGCCGGCCAACGCGGACTGGTCCGCCGGGTTGGCCACAATGGCTGGCGCCAGGTTGGCGGCCAACAGCGCCACCGCACTGGTAGCGCTGCCATACGCATTGGTGACGATGACCTGGTAACTACCGGCCTGCGTCACCTGGACATTGGTCAGAATCAAGGTGCCATTCGTCATGCCCGCCAGCACGTTCGTCCCGTTAAAATACCATTGATACGACAGCGGCGCGGTACCCGCTACGGAAACCGCAAACGTGGCGGTGTCACCCGTCGCCACAGCCTGGTTGGTAGGGGATGCGGTGATCATCGCCGGCACCAGCACAGTAAGCGTCGCAACATCACTGGTGGCTGAACCGTAAATATTGCCCACCACCACTTGATAGTTGCCAGCGGCAGCAGTCTGGATATTCGTTAAGGCAAGGGACGCATTGGTGGCCCCCGCAATCACATTGGTGGCATTAAAGTACCACGCATAGACAAACGCATTGGTGCTATAAACCGATACCGTAAACGTCGCATTGGAGCCCAACAAATTGGTGATGCTCTGCGGTTGCGTGGTGATGGCGGGAGCGGGGGGGCTTGGCGGACTGTAGGCGGTCAAGTTCCAGTAAGGCATTCCTCCAGAACCCAAAGTTGGAGGAATAATTGCAGGAACTTTTAACACGTCTGGCGGTAGAAAACTAAATAACGGCGATAACCCATATAATGTGCCAACTGGTACGTTTCCGGCATCCATGTTGGTTTTGAACGCTTCCCAAGTAGCCCCGTACGTGCTGTTCCATACCCGCACTTGAAAATGATTGGTGACCGCCGCCTCCACCTTGTAAGCCGTATTCGACGCATTCCCAGCAGTAAAGCGACCATCGAATAATGAATTAAACCCAATAATGCCACTGGTATTCGTGTACAGTGCGGTCCCGGTGATGCCACTACTGGCGTTGTCGGGCCAAGTATAAGCACGCCGATCCGTTAGATTGGTGGCGATAGCATTGGTGCTGTAGTAGATGGCCAATCTTAAACTGCCATAAGTCGCATTGGATTTGATTGTAGATGTACCCGTGAGAGATGCGACTTCGTTTACATTGAATATCTTATTTGTTCCCACAGAATTTTGGAAAAGAAAATACCCTGGATCAGCCACCACTGAAACCGCCATGCAGGCCATGAGACCCAGAGCTAAAGTCAATTTTTTCATATTCAATTAAATCGCCGCCGGTTAAAAACCATCAAGCGTCCCCTGTCACGTTTCGTCTTTTTTAACGCGTCCACGCGCCATCCCGCCAACAGGAGCCCGCCCACTTCAAAATATAATCTGTGAGGACGCTACCAAACCCAACCCGCCCCACGCAAGCATAAACATGCAGCATAAACATGCTGATTTTGAGAGGCGAAAAACGGAACGGACCATGGCAAAAAAATTAGCTGGCAAAAAAATTGAAAAACCTTTGATTTTGAAGATGGCCCGCCGCGGGAAATGGCGCAAAAATGGATTGGTACAATTAGGCGTCGAATTTGCCGCAGATCATATCTGAAAATTCTATCAGTTCAATATCCATCGTTTGGCGGACGAACCCAGCGGCCCGAATGGCAAATCCGCCAATGATGACATAGCGAGCCTCCAGCCGGTTCAGTTCGCGACACAGACCGGCCAAGTCTTCCACCGTAGGTTCGCAAGGCTCTAGCTCTGGCGCGGGCGAGTGATCATTTTCCATAGCCATTCATCAGCCTCTTCGTGGGAACGAAAGCGAAATACTCCTTTGGGAACATGTACTCCCCCAAAAGCCTGGCGCCAGGCAGTTGCGTTGGCCTTGGAACTGTTTTGGGGGGACAAGCCTTCAGTCATGCGTCGGCGCTGGCCGACTTGCTTTCCGATGAGCTGTTCATTTGGTTTTAATGATTCCATGCAGCTCGTTAAAAGTATCGCACCTGCGGTTGTAGCACAAGGTAAACAACTGAGTGAAATACGGAAGATGGCGTCAAACCGTAGTTTGGCTCGATGTATGCATCCGCTCAGCGATTATTCCAAAGTACTCGCTTTTTATTCATAGCCACACTAGAGTGCCTGGATGAAAACGGTCCCGCTCAAAACAGTGGTGCAATATTGTGATCGCCGGTTGCGCACCTCGGAAATCCAGGATTACGAGGGAGCGGTCAACGGGTTACAGGTGGAAAATAACGGGCAGGTCAGCCGCATCGTGGCGCTGGTGGATGCCAGCCTGGCCACCCTCAAGCTGGCGGTCGCCGCCAAAGCGGATCTGGTGCTGGTGCATCACGGACTATTCTGGAGCCCCACCCATCCCTGGACCGGGCGACGGCGGGAGTTGATGGAATTGTTGATCACCAACAACGTGGCCGTGTACAGCTCGCATTTGCCATTGGATGCCCACCCAAAACTGGGCAACAACGCACAGTTATGCGACGCGCTGGGTTTGAAAAAACGCCAACCGTTTTTCTTTGAGAAAGGTCAGTACCTGGGCTTCAAGGCAACCACCCGGATTTCACGTGCCGAGTTGGGAAACAGATTATCTGCCGTGCTTGGGCATCCGCCCATCCTATTACCCGGTGGCCCGGAGCTTTGCCGCAGCATCGGCATCGTCACCGGCGGGGCAGGCAGCCAGTTGAAACTTGCCGCCAAAGAAGGCGTGGATACCTTTATCACCGGCGAAGGACCGCACTGGACCTATGCACTGGCGGAGGAGCTGGGCCTGAATGTTTTTTACGGTGGCCACTACGCCACGGAGACGTTCGGAGTCAAGGCACTGGCGGCGGAACTCTCCCAAAAATTCAAAATCCCCTGGCAGTTTATTGATTATCCAACGGGGCTATAGTCACTTGTTGCGTTGCCGCAAGGGGGCATTGGGCAGCGTGGCGCGCAAAAATTCCTCCTTGTCCAAAACACCATCGCTGTTGGTATCGCGGGCCTTGAACCATGCCTCGGCCTCGGCGCGATCGCGGTTCGCCGAAAATTCCTCGAAGCTGAGCTTGCCATCATGGTTGGCATCCAATTTTTCAAAGAGTGCTTCGCGCGATGCGTTATTTTGCCGGTTCGCGTTGGCTTTGGCGGCGCCAGGCTTCCGGTCGTTGGGGATGGGTAAAGGCAGGTAGTCGAAATCCAGGATCATCTTTTTCTGCAAGGCCTCTTTCAATTCGCGCTCGACGGCAGCAAGTTCCTCGCGCCCGGCGAGGTTATGCAGTTCGTTCGGGTCGTTTTGCAGGTCATAAAGCTCGTACACCGGACGGGGACTGGTGAAATACAGGGTCTCGAATTCCGTGGCGAGCCGCAGTTCTTCGTGCGCCTTGGTGATCTCCTGCCAGCCGGAGTCGCCAGCGCTATCCACCGGGAGATAACGGAGGTTGGGTGTGACGTTATAGATCAGCTTGTAATGGTCGCTGCGCGCACAGCGGCTGTAGTCCACAGCATTGGCAGCGGTTTTTTCAGTGAAGGCGGCACCGCCATGGGGACCGCGTTCGGCAAAAATAAATGACCGGGGAGTAAAGACTTCGCCTTTCAGTTCCGCCAGGAAGCTCACCCCGCTCATAAAAGGCGGCACGGATAGACCAGCGGCTTGCAGGCAGGTTGGTGCAATGTCCTCCCCGGAAAGAATAACCCGGGAATCACCGCCCGGCTTGATCACGCCAGGCCACCAGGCCAGCAGCGGAACATTCAAGCCCGGATCATGCAGGCAACCTTTGCCGCTGGGAAACGCCAACCCGTTGTCACCCATGAAGAACACCAGCGTGTTTTCCAAACCCGCCCGGTCTTTCACAATGTCGAGCACCGTTTGAAAGTCTTCGTCGGCATGCTCGATTTCACCCAGGTAAAGGGAGAGATCCTTCCGCACCCCGGGCAGGTCAGGCAGGTAACCCGGCACTTTAAGCGTGGCCGGGTCCGGCGGGTGTTTGCCGGTATTCCAAGGATGATGCGGATCATTGAAGTTTACCCACAGGAAGTACGGTTTGTCCTTGGGCCGCACATCAAAAAACTCTTTCATGCGTTGCGGCACCATCTGCTGGTTTGAAACATCCACGTAGTCGAAACGAGTCTTGAAGGTGTGCATGCGATTTTCCTGGAAGACGCGTTCGCTGACCTCGGGCCCGTTGCCCGAACCGTCGAGATGATGCGTGCGCCCCAGGACCCCGACAAAGTAACCGGCATCCTTCTTGAGGAGTTCCGGGAACGTGACTTCCTCGCGTGGCAACGGCGAACTAAACCGTGTGATGCGGCAGGCCACCGGAGACCGACCGGTCATGATCGAAGCCCGGGAGGGCACGCACTGCGGGGCAGTGGTGAACATGCGATGGAACTTGATGCCTTCAGCCGCGAACCGGTCCAGGTTAGGCGTCTTCATCTCAGCGGTGCCGTAGCAACCCAGGAAGGGATAACTATGGTCATCGGAGAGCACGAAGAGAATGTTGGGTTTCCTCGGCGTGTCAGCCGCCTGATTAGGCACAGGCAGCGCCAGTGCGGCGATGGCAGCAAGCAGATAGAATCTTTTCATGGCGGTTATTTTCATGGTTTATAACCCCACGGAAAATGTCACTCTCAGGACAAAAACTTGCCTGGATTCAAAATTCCTTTGGGGTCCAATGCGTGCTTGATATCCAAGTGGAACTGGCGCACCTCGGGGGACACAGCCAACGGCCACCAGCGTTTCTTGGCAAGGCCAATGCCGTGCTCGCCGGTGATGACACCCTGCCAGGCGATGATCTGTTGGAACAGTTCGTCCAAGGCGGCTTCACTCCGGGCTTTGACGCCTGGGAGATTGAAATCCACCATGATGTTGACGTGGATATTGCCGTCGCCAGCATGGCCGAAGCAGGCCACCGCCAGTTCGTATTTCTTTTGCAACCCGGCGGTGAACCGGAACAAGTCCTCCAACCGTCCGCGCGGTACCACGATATCTTCGTTGAGTTTGGTCAGGCCGGTATCGCGCAGCGCATAGGAAAATTCGCGCCGCAACTGCCATAGTTTTTCACAGGCATCCGCCCCGATGGCGCGATCAATGAACAGCGGTTTACGTTGCCGCAACAACCGGGAAAGATCCGCCAAATCGGCGTTGACGGCGCGTGTGCGGCCATCGAGTTCGACAAAAATCAAGGCGCGACACCCATCCAGGCGGCGGCTCCCGGTGCGTTTACGGGCGGCGGCCAGCGTGAATTCATCAGCTACTTCCAGCGCGCACGGCAGGAAACCGGCGGCAAAGATGGCGCGGATGGCCTGCGCGGCCGCCCGCATGGAATCAAAACCCACCACCAACAGGGCGCGATGCGGCGGCAGCGGCAACAGCTTCAAGGTGGCTTCCGTGATGACCCCCAACATGCCCTCACTGCCGACAAAAAGACGGCTGAGGTCAAACCCGGTCTTGTTTTTGTGGGTGCGGCTGCCCAAGCGCAACACCGTGCCGTCCGCACGCACCGCTTCAACGCCCATCACATAGTCGCGTGTGACGCCGTATTTCAAACAGCGCGGGCCGCCGGCATTGGAGACAATATTGCCGCCGAGGCTGCAATCCTTGCGGCTGGCGGGGTCCGGCGGATAGAAAAGGCCGCATTTTTCCACTGCGTCCTGAAGTTGGGCAGTGATGACGCCCGGCTCGACCACGGCCACGAAATCGGTTTCGTGAACTTCTTTGATGCGGTTCATGCGTTCGAGCGAGAGCACCACGCCCCCCAATTGCGGCACACAGCCGCCCACATACCCATGCCCCGCGCCGCGCGGCGTTACCGGGATGCCGTGTTTATGGGCGAACGCCAGCGTGCGGGAAACCGTGGCGGTGTCACGTGCCAGCACCACGGCATCAGGCTGGCGCGAGGCAAACCATTTATCCCCGGCATAATTGGCCATGACGGCGGGGTCCAGGGTGAGTTCGTCCTTCGGCAGGAGCCGTTGCAACTGCCGGTATTGAGTTTTTGAAACAGCCTTCATGAATCAGATTGAGAGGATTCAGGGGGGGCGGCGAGAAATTCACGGGCATCCTCGGCTTCGTCTCCGGGGACTTCCACGCGCACGCCCCCTGTGCTCTGGGCGTAGCCTTCCATGCTTAACGCGGCCAGCTCGTGGCTGACCGACGCCATAAAACCCGCCGCCTCCAAGCGGGCGCGGACCAGTTCAGCATCGGCGATATTCAACGCGCGATAAACGGTAATGGGATCTGCAAACATAAGTAATGGTCTAATCAGGCAGGGTTGTTGCTCTTGACATCGGCGAAGACAATGACGCCCGCGCCGGTTTGCAGCAAGCTTTGCACCTGCACCTGCACCTGCTGGCCAATCAATGAGTGCCCTTGGTTGACAACCACCATGGTGCCGTCGTTCAAGTACCCGACGCCTTGGCCTTTGTCCTTCCCCTCGCGCACAATGCGCAAGTTGAAATTTTCGCCCGGCAAAATCACCGTCTTCAGCAGATTGCTGAGTTCCTGGAGGTTGAGGTATTTGACGGCCTGCAACTCGGCCACCTTGCCGAGGTTATAATCCGTGGTGTAGAGCCGCGCGTTCAACGATTTGGCCAGCAGCACCAGCTTGGCATCCACCTCTTTTTCCTCGGGGAAATCCGCCTCGTGGATTTTCACCTCGCACACGGCGTTGCGGCGAATACGGTTGAGCATTTCGAGGCCGCGGCGTCCACGTCCGCGTTTGATGGCATCGCTGGAATCCGCTACTTGTTGCAGCTCGCGCAGCACAAAACGGGGCACAATGATAATGCCCTCGACATACTTGTGCTCGATCAAATCCGCCACGCGCCCGTCCACGATGGCGCTGGTATCCAGCAACACCAGGTTCTGCAGCTCATTCTGGCGCGTGAAGCGCACATAGGGAATAATCAGGGAGAAATCCTCCTTGTTGCTGCGCATGGCCAGAACCATGCCCAGATAACCGAACCCGATGAACAGGCACAGGCGGATGAGCCAGAGCAGACGCTCTTCCACGTAGATGAACAGGCCGGACTTGTCCACCAGCCAGGCGATGAAGAACCCCAGCAGCAGGCCGAAGGTGGATGCCGAAAAGGCGCGTAACGAGAAGCCTTTGAGCATCTCATCCACCGCAATCAACAGCCCGCCAAAACCAAAGCCGATTATGGCGCCCAGATACCAGTGCGCGATGAATTCCTCGCGCACCAAGCTCACCATGACGCCCCCGCTGATGCACAGGAGCAAAAACAAAATCCGGATGGCCCAAAATGACATAGTAATATTAGTTATCGGTAGTTTTTCTGCCGCTGTTCGAGCCGGTCTGGTTCGTCTTCGGCAACTTCTGTTTCCAGAGCATCCACCAGATGCCGTTCCGGTTTAAATTGCTGGTGGCCACTTCCAGATTGGCGCTTACATCCAGCAGGTTACCCATCAATAAATCCGTTTTCCGCTTCATTTGCTCGTCCTTCAGCAGACTGCCCAACAACCCTTTACCCTCATCAAGGTCCGTCTGCAAGCTCGCAAGTGAATTCGTGATTTGCCGTGTGGCGGTCTGAACATTGCCAATGACGTTGGCGATATTCGAGCCGTTGGTGGCCACCAGGACATTGATGCCGGCGCTGGCGTTTCGCAGGTTATCCGAGAATTGGGTGAGATTACTCGAGGTCAGGTTGAAGTTGGATACCACCAACGCCACCGTATTGGTCTGGCCCTGCACCAGCAATTGCAGGTCCCCCACCGTCAACCGGGCGCGATCCGACATTTCGCTCAGGTTGGTCAGTGTGACCGCAATATTGCTGCGGGCGTTGGCGGAGATGGACTCAATATTGCGCATGCTGGTGGACAGGTTGTTTGAGAGCGTCGCCAGCATGGCGGGATTCAGCAGGATGCTGCTGACGTTGCTGACCCCGCCGTTGATCTTTTCCACCGCCTGGCTCACCTTCTCCAAGACAATCCCCGCTTCTCGCGCGGTCTCCTGCATGTTGAAGGGCGCGTCACAGCCCACCTTGTCCCCCTCAATCAGGAGCGCCCCCTGGTTTGACTGGGGTTCGATGGAAACGTATTGATCCCCCAGAAACCCCGCCTGTTCGATGGAAAACTTGGCATCCCGCCGGATGGGATACCGGGCGTAAATTCGCAGCGTTACCACCACCAATTTGCCGTCCGGCATCAGGTCCGAGTCTCGCACGTAACCGATCGGCACACCCGCCATCATGACGCTCGCGCCGGGGCGGATGCCGCCGACGTTGGGCGTTTGCATCAGCAGCGTGTAGCCCGGCTTGGTCAGCGAACCGCCCTTGCTGAAAACCAGCATCAGCACCGCGCACAGCACCAGGCTGATGAACACAAACACACCCACTCGCGTGGTCAGCTTTGAATCGTTCATATCAAAATTCCATTGCTTTCGGGTCCGATATCCCATTCACAAACCGATGGACAATCGGATCCTCGGATTTAAAAATTTCCTCCGGCGTGCCGGACGCGTGAATCTTGCCCTGGTGCAGCATCAACACCCGGTGCCCCACCGTCCGGACGCTGTGCATATCGTGCGTGACCACCACCGAGGTCACCTTCAGGCGGTCGCACACGCGCACAATCAACTGGTCAATGCTGTCGGAGACAATCGGGTCCAGCCCGGTGGTCGGCTCGTCATACAGCACGATTTCGGGGCGGTACACAATCGCCCGCGCCAGCCCGGCCCGCTTGCGCATTCCGCCCGAAAGTTGCGATGGCTTTTTCACCCCCGCCCCGGGCAGGTCCACCATCGCCAGCGCTTCCTCCACCTTTTCCGCAATTTCCTTCTCGCTCCATTTATTTTCGCGCCGCAGGGGGAACGCAATATTCTCGGCCACCGTCATCGAGTCAAACAGGGCCGCCCCCTGAAATACCATGCCGAACCGGTGCCGCACCACCAGCAACTGGCGCTCGGTCAGGTGAGAAATATCTTGTCCCTCGATGAGCACCTGGCCGCGATCCGGCTGAATGAGGCCGATGAGATGTTTGAGCAGGATGCTTTTGCCGCCGCCGCTGCGCCCGATGATCACCACCGCCTCGCCCGGCGCGATCCGCAGGCTCACTCCATCCAGCACCCGTTGGGGGCCGAAGCTTTTGTAAATGTCGCGCACTTCGATCATGATCATCCTGGATTACTTGAGCACCTTTTGCAGCAGCAGCGTCAGGAAAAAGTTACTGATGAGAATGCTGATCGAAGCATAGACCACCGCTTCGGTGGTGGCCCGGCCCACGCCCTCCGCCCCCTCGCGGCAATACATGCCCTTGTAACAACCGATTAACGACACCATGATGCCAAAACAAAACGACTTGCACAGCCCCATCAGGACATCCTGGGGAGTGGTGTACCGTACCATGTTGTACCAGCCGTATGCCGGGTCAATGCCCAGCAGGCACACGCCCAGCAAATACGCGGCCACAATGCCCAGGGTGATCGAGCCGATCGTGAGCAGCGGCATTGTCACCACCGAGGCCAGCACGCGCGGCACCACCAGATAATCCACCGGATGCGTCGCCATGGACCGCAAGGCGTCAATTTGCTCGGTGACTTTCATGGTGCCCAGCTCCGCCGCCATGGAGGCCCCCACGCGCCCGGCCAGCATCAGTCCGGCCAGCACCGGCCCAAGCTCCGTACACATGGAGACGCTGACGACCGCCAAGGTCGCCGTGTCAATCTTCACCCGATGGAATTGAAAAAACGTTTGAGCGCAAAGCACCATGCCGGTGAAGGCGCCGGTGATCAGCACCACCGAGAGCGATTTGACCCCGATGTGATACATGTGGTACGTCACATCGCGCCGATTGGGCCGCTGCTTCACCAAGGCACGGCAACACTCAAACGCCAGGAGGGCAATCCGGCCCAACCCGCGCAGCGATCCGTACACCCAGTTATCCAAAAAATCCTGCATAACAACGAAGCATAAACGTAGCAGCTCCGGTGGATTTGCGCCAGCCGTTTTCTTGGGGGTCCTGAGCCCGCACTTTAACGTTCTTTTACTTGCAAAATCTCACAAAGGAGGTATATATTTCGGTAGGTTCAGGGACGAAAAGCCCTGTGCCTGAAAAAGTGATCCGTGACCGATCATTTTCGTGGTTTAGTTTGCGACAACAAACGAACTTATTTTGCTTATGAAAACACTGCCTGTTTCCACAGGAAGCCGGTCTGGTTTCTGGATGGCTATCTTCCTTCTTTCAATGCTCCAAGCCAGTCTGCTCGCAGCGCCTGCGGCGCGTAAGCCTGTGCGGCAAATCATGGGGGGGATGTCCTCGGGTGGGACTGCCATGCCCGGGAGGATAACGCCGCCGACGGTTAATGACCTTTCGATCATCAGCACAAACATTATGCCGTGGCCGGTGTTTTTCTCGGCGGAGCGCGTGATTCAAGGCACCAATGTCTCGGTGAAGGTGACGCCGCCAACTGGCAGCACCAACTATGTGGTGCAGGAAATCCTGCCGGTGGGTGTCACCCCGCAAAATCTGGATCAGGGTGGTGTCTGGGATGCCGCCAGCCAGACGATTCAATGGGGGCCTTTTGTGGATGATCAGCCGCGCACGCTTAATTATAGCGCTTGTGGCAGCGGGTTGGTGAGTGGGACGATACAAAGTCAAAACGGTGGCTACGGCTGGGGTGGTCCCATTATCATGCCTTACAATGGGACGACCAACCTTCCCATGTATCGGACCATGACGGGTCTGAGTGCGAATAGTTCCATTCTTCCCGGTGGCTGCGTTGCTACCTCGGTGGTAAACGTGGTAAGCAAGCCGGAACGATGCATCGCTTATTGGCCGGGATATAACGCGATGACCGTCGGTGCCACGGCGCTGGTTGGCTGCGACGGCAAGGCCGGACTGTTCCGCAGCATTTTCGATCGTTATATCACCATTCAGGTCACGCCCATTCCGGGCGCAACTGGCTACACGGTTGTCGAGGTGCTGCCAGACGGCCTGAGTCCTGCATATTATGACCAGACGGTTCAGTGGGACGCCGGTACGCGCACCTTGACTTGGGGGCCGTTTACCAATGATGTGCCGCAGACGTTAAGTTATGGTGTGGATGGTCCTTCCGGCACGTATGCGGTCAGCGGCAGCGGCATTTTTTCGGATGGCACGGTGGCCATCGCCGGCGACAGCACCATTTCCTTCTATGTGGAACCGGTGCCGTTGGCAATCCGTTACATCTATGATTCAAATGTCACGGTGGTGGTCACGCCGCCGTTCTCCACCAACGTCTATTCCCTGATTGAAACGCTGCCGGATGGGTTGTCGCCTGTCAATTTAGACACGAATGGACAATGGGATGCCACCGCGCGAACCATCACTTGGGGGCCATTTTCCGGTGACCAGGCCGGCCAGTTCTTTTATTCGGTGAGCGGGACCAATGGTTTTTATCAAGTGGAGGGCGTGGTGGTGATGGATGGAACCAATTCACCGGTGACGGGAGATCAGAATGTATCGCTCTGGGTCTATGCTGACCCTGCCACCCGCACGATTCAGGGGAAAAATATCAGTATCACCGTCAATCCATGGGCGTGGGTGACCAATTATACGGTACAGGAGTATTTGCCGAATGGCGTGGTCCCGCAAGACATTGGGCAGGCTGGACAATGGGATGCCGATACTCAGACGATCACTTGGGGACCGTTCACCGACACACAATCGCGAACGCTGACCTATTCTGCTTGCGGCAGCGGGCTTTTGAATGGAAGCCTGAGTGACGCTTCTGATTATTGGAGTGGTGGTGGGGATGTCACGATTTACAAAGCTGGGAATACGCCGGATTTCTACCAGCCAGTCATGAACAGCAGCATTATCGGGGCCAGCGCCTTGATGAGCTGCGATGGCAAAGCAGGGTTGTACCGCACGATTTTTGATCGTGAAGTGACCATTCAAATCACTCCCGCTCCGGGCGTGACCGCCTATACGGTTGAAGAAGTGGTCCCGGCTGAGTTAACCGCTTGGTCCTCTGATGCTTTGGCCAGTTGGGATGATGCCAACCATAAGTTGGTGTGGGGGCCGTTTAGCAATGCCGAGCCGCAGACGCTCTCCTATCAGGTAGATGGCCCCGCTGGCACCTACCAAGCCAGTGGCACGGGTGTGTTTGCGGATGGGGCAGTTGCCATTGGCGGGGATGCTACGTTTGAATTGGTGGATTGGCCCATTGTCATGCCGTTAGCTTACAACGTGAACCTGGGCGATCCCGCCACGCTGAAACTTCAGCTTGGCGGAACCAATGCATTCCAATGGCTGTTGAACGGCTTGCCGTTGACCGGTCAGACCGGGCTGGTGTTGAACCTGCCCGCCATCAACAGTAATTTGCTGGGCAACTACTCGGTCATTATCAGCAACCTGTTTGGGGTTACCACCAGCACGGTGGCGCAACTGACCACGCTGCTCCGTCCCATTATCGCCGGTCAGCCGGTGAACAGCACGGTGACCTTGGGTACCAATGCCACCTTCACGGTCACCGCCACGGGTGACGCCCTTTCCTTTCAGTGGAGCAAAAATGGGATGACGATTCCCGGGGCCACGAATGCGGTTTTAAATCTGACCAACATCCATGTCAGTGACCTTGGCAGATACACCGTGCTGATTAAAAATGCGTTGGGTTCCTTGCAGAGCGCGCCGGCCATCCTGGATGTCAAAAATGCCCCTTCGCTCAATGTGACCCCATTCTCCACCAACATTCTGGCGGGCGGAACGTTGAAGTTGAATATCAAGCCGGATGGCACACCGCCCCTGAAGTACTATTGGTTGCATAATGGCCGGAAGTTGACGGGGCAAACCGGTTCCACGTTGCTCCTGTCCGGTCTCACCACCAATCAGATGGGTAATTATTCCGTGGTGATTTCCAACGCGGTGGGGGTGGTCACCAATTTCGTGGCCAGCCTGCGCGTCATGGTGAAGCCGGTGATTATTCTCGCGCCGCGCAACCAGTTCGTGGAGCTGAATAACACGGCGACCTTCACGGTCACAGCGGTGGGTTCCGCACCGCTCGTTTACCAGTGGCGTAAAGATAACGCGGATTTGGTGGGGGAAACCTCTGATACGCTTGTGTTGTCCAACGTCCAGACCAATGATCAGGGGCGTTACTCGGTGCGCATTACCAACGCGGTGGGTACCGCGACGAGTGCCGCTGCCATCCTGCGTATCCAACAACCGCCCGCCGTCACCGTCCAGCCGACCAACCAATCCGTGATTGCAGGAACCACGGTGCAGTTCAAAACTGCGGTCAGCGGCACGCCGCCGTTCACGTATCACTGGCGCTATGCGGACCATGACCCAACATATGATATTCACCCCATGATTTATCCATGGTATGCCGGCACGGTCCTTCCGGGCCAGCGCTCGCCAGTCCTGACGCTGCCGATGGTTGGCACCAACCACGCCGGTTACTATGCAGTCGTGGTCAGTAATGCGGTGGGGGCGGTGATCAGTCCTTGGGTGCGTCTCCAAGTGACGCCACGCGCCGTCGTGCTCAATTACTTCAAATCGCTTAAGGGCGAGTACAACGGATTGTTTCGTCCGCCGATTACTCACGATACGAATGGGGCTGCCATCGTCACAACGGATTGGACCAACTCCGGTACGGCGAAAGTTTTTGTGAACGAGAAAGGCACGTTCACGGGACTCTTGTCGTATCAGGGCAAACCGCGTCCCTTCTCCGGCGCGTTTGAGACCAACGGCGCGGCCTTGGTGGCCGTCAAGGTGGATGCCGCTACCACGCTCCGCTTGGCCATGAACTTTCAGGCCAATGAGGCGGCCCTGACCGGTGCGGTGAGCCAAAGCGGCGGTTGGACTGCCGAACTGTGGGCTGGTCAGCGTTCGCTCACTAAAACCGAGGGGTATAAAGGCATCTATAACGTCGGATTGGGGGAGATCACCAACGTCCAGGGTGTACTGAGTTTCAATGTATTACCAGCGGGTGTGGTGGTGCTTTCGGGCACGCTCACCGATGGCACAATTATCAACAGCGTTTCCGGGCTGGATACCAATGGTGATTGGGTATTCAACCAGTCCCTGTATGGCGGCAAGGGAATGCTGCTGGGACGAATTCATTGCGCCACCACGGGTGCTGGTGAGGTGCATTGGCAAAAAGTGGTGGATGGCAAGGAAACCAACGGATTTTCCATGAATCCGCCGGTGCAGGTGTCCCGTTACACCGCGCCCGCTTCGAACCAAACTGTAACCGTATGGACCAATGGCATTTTGACGGCTCAGGGTGATAACCTGGCGCCGGTCACAGCGGAAATCACCGTGGCCAGGAACAAAGTCACGATTATTCCCGGCGCCGTAACGCTGACCAACTTGAGCGTGTACGTGGAACCCCGAACCGGCCAGATCCTGGGCAGTTTCCTGTATCCACCCACCAAAAAAACAGTCTTGTTCAGGGGCGTGGTGGTGCAATCCTATACCGGTGGGACATTGTCAGGCGGCACCGGCCTGGGCTGCTTCCTGAACGCCAATTACCATGGCACGGTGAGTTTGCAAACCACCAACCCACCGGTCGTGCCGTGACTGCGGTGCAGTTGCGGGTTTGAGCTTTCCACTGATAACCGAGTTAAAGGAGACCTTTTTCATCGACTTTTACTCATAAACGAGGAATCAAACGGAACCATGAATTCGGACGTATCCAAACCGATCAAGCCGAAAAATTGGTAATGATCACATCAACTTCAGGGTTTTCTCAATGTAGGCAAGGGTTTCCGGTTTGATGCCGGCGTTAGGATCGGGAAACACCGGCAAGGGTGCGGGCGGCGAACCGGGCGTGGCAGCCTTGGCCAGGTACTTGGCCCACAACTCGAAGTATTTGAGGAGCATAGCGGGTGAGGGTGAAGGTTGGAGGATGAATTCCAAGAGGCGAAGTTTGAGGTGGTCGAGGAACAAGGCGTTGAAGTCCTGCGGCAGGGGCTTGGCCCGCAGGAGGTTGAGGGCGGATTCGGCGCGTTCGCGCAAGGTAACCAATTTGGTGATGCTGGATTGGGCGGTGCTGGCGGCGGTCCGGCGGATGACGCGGATAATGCGGCGGACGTGGCGGCGAATGGTGGAGCGGAGCAGCATTGGAAAAGTATAAAGCAGAAGTAACCGGTTATCAGTCATCAGTTATCAGTCATCAGTTATTCCAAATTTCAGAGGAGTTATGGGACGAATGGGAGCGATGGGGTGAGTAGAAAACCAAGCATTGCAAATTGAAAATTGTAAAATGCAAATTTGGGGACCATACAAAATCGCCAATCGTTGATCGCCGATAGCCAAGGGAATTTGGACCGCCAAACACGCAGACCACGCGAAAGGGGAAAAGACCGGGAAATGATTCAGCGCCGACTGACGTGCGGCGGCTACGCGGGT